>CAZYZD010000007.1:0-8458 GCA_964651755.1 uncultured Sulfurospirillum sp.
AGATAATCTGTAAAACGTTCCGGATCCATATAGCCGGGAAGTTCGTCAAGCAGTTTGCCGTCGGCTGAGATGATGTACGTGGTCGGGTAGTATCTGGGTTGTACAAAGTCAGGCAGATTGTCATCACCGCGGAACTTTTTTTCTATGGTATACATCTTTTGCAGTTTTTGCAAAATTTTGGGATTTTCAAAGATCTCTTTGTTCATCTTGTGGCACCAGGGACAGTGCTGCATCTGCATATAGAGCAGTTTCAGTTTTGGTACATCTGTCGCAGCAAAAAGTGTACTGAGCTGAAAAAGCAGGAGCAGTGGTAGTATCAAACGCATTGTATCCCTTCGTTGTCGGTAAAATGTTTTAAAATCTTCATCATTATACATAAAAAAGTTAAATTTTAAAATTTATGTTAAAATGGTATATTAGTATTAAGTTTATAGTATACAGATATGTTGGAGGAATTGTGGAAAATTTGATGCTTGTTTTTGTCACTACTATTTTTATCGCTACGATCCTCAATGTTTTTTTGAAAAAATTTGAGATTCCTACGATTATCGGTTATATCTTCTCAGGCTTGGCGATCAGTTACCTTTTTGGACTTCAGGAGATTAAAACAGAAGAGTTAAATCATCTGGCAGAGTTTGGGATTGTCTTTTTGATGTTTACCATCGGGCTGGAGTTTTCGGTAGCACATCTGCTGAAGATGAAAAAAGAGGTTTTTCTCTACGGTTTTTTGCAGGTATTTGTGACGGGGTTTATCTTTACGCTTCTGGGATGGTACTTTTTCGATCTGGAGAGTAAAAGTGCTATTGTGATCGGTTTTGCGCTGGCACTCTCTTCGACAGCGATTGTATTGAAGATTTTAAATGAAAATGCCGAGATTCACAGCGGTTACGGGCGTATTACGCTGGGGATTTTGCTTTTTCAGGATCTTGCGGTGATTCCGATTTTATTGATGATTTCGATCTTTACGTCGCATACCGATTCTATCTCTTTGCTGCTTTTGAAAACCCTCTGGAGTGCGGTAGTAGTCTTTCTGATCCTTTTTGTTTTCGGAAAGATGTTTATCGAGCGTTTTTTCAACTGGATTACGTCGGCGAATTCGGAAGAGATTTTTCTGATTGCAGTGCTTTTTATTGTTATCACTTCCTCTTTCATCGCGCATCTTTTTGGATTTACCTATTCGCTGGGTGCGTTTCTGGCTGGTATGACGATAGCCGAGACAAAGTACAAATACCGCATCGAGTCTGACCTTGTGCCGTTTCGGGATATTTTACTCGGGGTTTTCTTTGTCACTATCGGAATGCAGATCGATTTGATGACGATTGTGGATTATTGGTATATTATCCTGGGGCTTCTGGCGGGTATCATGATACTCAAAGCACTGATTCAGTTTTCTATGCTTTATCCTTTTGTACAGATTCGCAGCAATTTCAAAAGTGCGCTGGCACTCTTTCAGATCGGTGAATTTGCGCTGGCGGTATTTGCGCTGGCATACCATAATGCCCTGATAGACAACAGGATTAATCAGATTTTGATTATTACGGTTGTTCTTTCGATGATCATTACGCCGTTTGTACTTAAAAATTTGAAAACTCTGGCAGACAAATTTTTCAAGGAACCGGAGCTGGAACAGGTGATGATGTCGACAGGCTTTTCCAACCATATCATGATTATCGGTTACGGACCGCTGGGAGAGATGGTGGCAAAAAGATTGAAAAAGTATGGAATTTGCTATATTATTATCGAACATGAGATGGATTTGGTCAGAAAAGGAGAAGAAGCCGGAGAGAAGATCTATCTGGCAAATGCGATGCAGCGTCAGACACTTGAAGCACTGGGTGCCAAAAACTCTCTGGCAGTAATCGTGACTCTGGAAAATGCTTCTAAAATCAGACAGGTATGCGAAGCTGTCATGGCTCTGGATCCAAATATCAACGCTATTGTCAAAGTACGTAACGAAAGCCATAAAAAGATTGTTGAAGATTTTGGTATCAGGCATATTATCGTTGCGAGTGAAGAGATGGCGGAAATCATTACAAGGGAAGCACTTACTTGCGAACTAAAACACACATAATATTCGATATGGACGGCACGCTGATCGACTCTTCGGAGCTTTTGGCAAATACGATCAACTATGTGCGGGAGAAGATCTCTCTTCCCGCTTTGCCGCAGCAGGTTATTCTGGAGGCGATTAACGATACCTCTCTCAATCCTGCGCGTTTTTTTTACAACTGTGACTCTTTTGAGGAACATCATGAAAGCTATTTTCTGGAATATTACCACGGGCATCATCACACCCAGAGCAGGCTGTACGAAGGTGTCGGGGCACTTTTGGAGAGTTTGTCCGGAACACACCGGCTTTCTGTGGCGACCAATGCCTATGATGTTTCTGCAGAACCTTTACTGGAGGCGCTGGGTATCGCGGACTATTTTGACTATGTTGTCTGCGGCAATCAGGTGCCAAAAGCAAAACCGCATCCGCTGATGATAGAGAGAATCATCGATGCTTATGCAACTGATAAAAAGCATTTTCTCATGATCGGAGATAGCGAGCGGGATATTTTGGCTGCACAAAATGCAGGTATTGACGGATTGCTGGTGCAGTGGGGTTTCAGCGAGCATCCGGAGGCGGTGCAGAGTGTGGAGGAGTTGAAAAAGAGACTGGGAGCAGCGTTGTGAAATTTTTAGTTTTGATGATTCTTTTTTTGGTACCGTTGTGGGGAGAGATAGAGATCGAAGTTTCCAACGGTGCGGTGGCAAATGCCCAGACACTGCTGCTGACACTTAGAGCGGATAAAGAGGAGCCGAAGATGGAGCGGATATATGCCGCTTTTGAAGGGAAAAGATACCCGTTTCACCGCAACCCCTTTGCCAACGGAAGAACTTTTTATGCCCTGGTGCCTGTCTCATACTACACCAAACCCAAAGAGAGTTTGCTGGTAGTGGTGCATATTGAAAATGGAAAAAAGTTTTATAATAGTTATTTGATCGATATCTATGCAGGCGACTATAAATCGGAAAAGCTTCGTGTTGCACCTTCACGCGCGAAAATCTCTCCTGCAAACAGAAAGCGTATTGCCAGAGAGCGTAAAGAGGCGATGCGTATTTACAATACTATCACACCGAAACTCTATCTTCATGAACCGCTCTCTTATCCGATGGATTCGAAGATCACCAGTGATTTTGGCAACAGACGTATTTTTAACGGTATACTCAAAAGTTACCATTCGGGAACCGATTTCCGCGCCGGAGTCGGTACACCGATCCATGCAGTGGGTGCGGGCAGGGTGGTACTGGTCAAAAACCGCTTCTTTGCCGGAAATTCTGTTATTATCGATCACGGGCAGGGTATTTATACCGGATATTATCACCTCAGCCGTTTCAAAGTCAGGAAAGGTCAGCGGATTAAAAAAGGGCAGGTTATAGGATTGGCTGGAGCGACAGGAAGGGTGACCGGACCGCACCTGCACTTCAGTGTCCGTGTGAACGGCGTACAGGTGGATCCTTTGCAGTTTATCGAGACGTTTAATACGCTTTTTTGATCTTTGTGTAATTGGATATTTTATCATTTTTGTCGATTTTAAAGAGAATAAAATCTCATAGAGGCGAAAATGATCAGATATATTTTTGGACTATTTTTATTGATATATCCTCTTCTTGCTTCACAAAAAGTAGAGGTTTCTGACAAACAGATTGAAAAGATGGTACTTGCTGTTTTGGAGCCGGTACACAGTCCTGAAAAGGTTGTTTCAAAACCGGTTGGGAAGAGATCGCATACTCTGGAAAAAAGTGGACAGTTTTATGTACAAATGGGAGCTTTTAAAAAAAATAGCAGACCTTCTGCGTTGATTGGAAAATTGAAAGAGTTTGGATATCGTCCGCTTTTAAAAACTGCTTTGAGAAATCATGAACAATACCATCTGCTTTTGATAGGACCTTATAAGAGCAGGGCGGCAGTGGAGAATTCATTGCGTATTTTACGGGCTGTTAAACCCGATGCTTTTATCTGTTACAGATAGATCAGAGGGAGGAAAGCCTCTCTCTGAAATTTTTTAGTAGGCGTAGGAGACACCCAGAGTGACTAGTGTGGCACTTGCATCTTTGAAAGTACCATCGATGATATCGTTTTTGACATCACGTTCATCTTTACTGTCATAGAGTATACTTGCGCCAAATGTCATTTGCGGAGTGTATTTATAGAGCACACCTGCTGAGTAAAGCATCGCATCGGAGTCGGGAAGTTCAAAGCCGAGATTCTTTTCCGGTGCAGGATTTTCATCTGTTGCGATAGCTCCCATCAGGGTAACTTTGTCATTAAGCTGATGTGTGATACCGAGCCTGAAGGCATCTGTATCTTCCCACTCTCTTGGTTTGGGATCATCAAACGGTGCTTTTAGAGCTGCCGGAACACTGTCTTTGAACTGAAAGTCGAGAGTTTTATATTCGGACCAGAAGGTTCGATCCCACTCCGCTTCCACTACTGTTCCTCCAAAATCATAGGAGATTGCCAATGCAGCGACTGCCGGCAGCGGTACATCAACACTTGCTCCGCCGTCATAAAGTTTGGTACCGCTCAGATAGAGTTCGGCATTTCCTTCATGATTGAGGTCGACGTTGGATCGGTAGGTAGCTGCGATATTGAGTTGGGAAACAGGTTTGTATGTCAGGGCAAGATTGTAACCGTATTCGATAGTATCTGCTTCCATATCTCTGATAACGGGTTTTCCGATAGCAGTTGCGTCACTTTTGACAATACCTTCACTATAAACAAGACGTACACCACCACCCACGGCGAACATATCATTTACTTTGTAGGCAACTGTCGGATTGATTTCTATGATTTTCAGGGTGAACTCTTCTGCAAAGGCTTTTGCATAAGGAGATTTCCAGCGTTTGGAAAGACCTCCTGGAACGTTAAGACTTATACCGTATCTGAAACCGTCGTAATCTTTGGATGCAAAGAAGAGGCTGGGTGCCAAAAGATTTTCTTCTTCAGATTTTGAGTTAAAAGCGGGATTTCTGTTATCGGTATATTTGATTTCTGCCAGATTGATATAGGTCAAAGCACCTTCTATCTGATTTCTGTTGATACCAAATGCCATATTGGCAGGGTTATAGTAGGTTGCATCGGCACCGCTGGCGTTGGCAACATAGGCAGCACTAAGCGCTGTTGATTTGACGGATGATTCCGGCAGACGGTATCCGCTGGCAAAGAGTAGTGAAGATGCCAGGATGCTGAGCGTTACAATCTTCTTCATTATTTTTCTCCTTTACGAATTTTATCAAACCATGGAATTACACTGGCGTAAGATACTTGTGCGCAATCTCTGTGTACCTTTAACGGATCAGTAGCATTGGCTTCGACACTGTTGATCGGTTCGAGAGAGACTGTCTTGGAACCTTTCTCTGTAAAACTTGCATATGCAAGTTCACTGAGTTGATACGGAATGATATTGTCATTGGTACAATGGTAGAGTTTCATAGGCATTTGCGGTTTCCAGTCGGTAACAGAGTTCTCTTTGA
Source organism: uncultured Sulfurospirillum sp. (assembly GCA_964651755.1). Taxonomy (GTDB): domain Bacteria; phylum Campylobacterota; class Campylobacteria; order Campylobacterales; family QNZT01; genus QNZT01. The sequence goes on from CAZYZD010000007.1 coordinate 5,521, forward strand.
ATCGTACACGCAGTGTGTTGTCTTCATGAGAGAGAAAATCGTTGATAAAATCTGGTTTGAAAAGTTTGTCCGGCTCCTGCCCTACGGTATAGACATTCGGTAGTGCCATAAAGATCTGTTCCCCGGAATGGTGACCGTCAAAGAGTGTATCCAGCATACCGGCATAAGGTGCATTTACTACATTTTCGATTGCGACATCGTCGTATGTTTTGCTGTAGGCATATACTACATCCGCAAGGAAAGGAGGAAATGCCATCATTGGTGCACTCAATGCTCCCATTGCCATTTTTTCAACATCATATGGTCCTGCCATCGGAGCTACTGCCATAAGATGGATTTCAGGATGATTTTCCTGAATCTCTTTGGCTGCTGCCATTGTTGCATAGCCGCCTTCAGAGTAACCGGAGAGGAAAACCTGACCATTGATAGGAAGTCCTGCTTTATTGGCAAATGCGATTGCCGCTTTGATCATATCAACGGTAGTGTTTGCCAGCGGTTTTTCGATGATATAGGGATGGGCGGTATTGTTTGCATCACCATATCCAAGATAATCCGGCTGTACTGTCATAAAACCCGCAACTGCACTGAAAGCTGTAGCAAGTGCATTTGGCTGATGGGTTGCTGTTGCCGCTACACTCGGGGCTTCACTGTTTTCAAAAATGGTACCGTGCTGGTCGCTGACGATAGAGAGTGAAAAATCACGGCCTGTCTGTGCTTTGTAACCTGCCATAAATTCCTGGCTGATATCCGGTATGGTGATCAGACCGGATGCCACTACGTCATTACCATGTGCATCTGTGGTTTTATAACTGATTTTGTATGATTTTAATCCCAGAAGTGCCTGCTGTCCGTTGCCTTGTGCGTCAAGAGCTGCTTGAATGGCTGCCTTTGGAACATTTACAACCGGTGTAAATGTCTCCTGTGTTAAAACCAGATTTGAACCTACAACGTTTTTATTTTCGTTGTCGTAGCCTCCACATCCACTGAAAAGTGTCAATACAACGGCACTGGTAATCAGTGAGAGTTTGAATTGCTGAACCATATTTCCTCCTTATAATTATAGCTTATAAAATTATAGGTAAATCCTCTTTAAAGTATTACATTTTTGACAGAGTTCAACTTCTGGATAGAAAAATTTGCTATTTATTGCTTTGTGTTGCAGGTTCGGATATTTTTTTGTCGATTTTATCTGCTCTGGTAATATACTTTTTTTTGATGTCAAAATAGAGATTGGAGAAGTAGGAAGTCAGTACAACAGTGATACCTGTGGCAACTACTACATTGTAGTCAAATGTAGTTTCGAGCGAGAGTATCATTGCAGTGAGCGGTAACTTCATGAGAACACCCATAAAGACAGAAGCCCCGATAGCAGCGAAGTAAAACGGTTCGACAGGGTAGTCGTAAAACTGTACCAGGATTTCCCCGAAGGCGTATCCGATCAGTGCACCGATACTCATCAGTGGAAGGAAAAGTCCGCCGACAGCATTGGCATAGATGGAGATTGTTGTACCCACGATTCGCAGAAGGATAATTGAAAATATGAGTATTACCGGAATGTGGGTTTGTTGATTGATCAGTGTTGTGACAATCATTTTGCCGGAAAATGCCGCTTCGGGTTTAATCAGCAGTATGGTTCCGATGGCACTGCCGCCTATCAGGGCAAAGATATGGTTGCGCCATCGACCGAGATTTTTAAAAAGTTCGATATCGATAAAGTGCAAAACTCTTTTTTTCAAAAAGAGATAAAAATAGATAAAGAGTGTAATAAACGGGATAAAGAAGAGGTTTGCAATAATATAATGGTTGTCGATATTACGTCCGTGGGAGTGGTGGAAGATGATCGGTTCGAGAAAATTGATACTGATGGCAAATGCGATGACCGATGCCAGAATGAGGTAGCCTATGTATTGTTTGAGAAACTGGTAGGCAATATTTTCAACAGCAAATGCCATGCCTGTAGCAGGTGAGACGAAAATAGCAGCAATACCGCTGCTTGCACCGACGCTGATCATCATTTTGATGAGCATTTGCGGCAGTTTGAAAAGTTTATGAATCTGATAAGCGATCATTGCACCTATGCCGGCACTAGGACCTTCTGTTCCGACGGCAAAACCGCTTGAGAGGGAGAGTGCGGAAGCGAGGATTTTTAAAAAGAGGGTTCTGATAGTCAGAATCATTTTGTTTTCCACAATAGAGTCAGCAATTTCACTGATACCATATTCGCGGACATGTTTATTGGTTGAGGAGATATAATTGATAAAAAAGATAGCTACTGTGGGTACAAGATATATATACCATACAGGCAGGGAAGGTATAGTTTCAAAAGGATTGCCCATAAAAATGAAGTAAGTGATAAAAGTGATCAGCAATTCATAAAAAGTGATAAAAAAACCGCTGATAATACCGGTCAGTATGGAGGCGATAATGAGTTTACCGAGCATTTGAAAATCCTGTTGTTTGCAGAGACGAAACGAGCACTTTGTACGTGGCACTGATGACTTAGATTTTACATGATACCATTTATTGTTTCAAAAATAATACAATTTTGTTACTCAGATGACATATTTTATCAGAATTGTATGCTAAAATAATCTTAGCTAATGAAATATATAAAATTAAAATTTGATTTCTTTTAAAAGGTTCAATATGGTTGATTTTTTACAAAAAGCGATGAACTGGGTGCTGAAAAAAGAGCATGAAGTTGCTCAAAACTCTAAAATAAGCAAGGAAGATATCGATAGACAGCTTGCTTATGTTCAAGAGAAAAAGGAGCGTCTTCAACAGGAGTATGAACAGAATTTGAAAAAATTTGAAGAGATCATAGAACGTCTTCATGCCATAAGAGCAGTTGAAGAAAAAGAATAAACACCGACTTACATAAATGTCGGTGCATCATTGGAGAAAAGAATCAAATCTCCCGGCAGTGTCTCTTCTGCCA
>CAZYZD010000007.1:8558-47078 GCA_964651755.1 uncultured Sulfurospirillum sp.
CTCATTCCCTCCAGGTTGCCGTTGAAACTGTCGTCGATGATTATCTTGCCTCCGGCTTCAATTTTCTGGAGACGGTGCTCTACCGATTGAAGTTTTGAAACAGCACTTTTTATCTCTTTCATATCCATACCAAGCTCTTTTGCCATTAAAATTGCTGCTGTGATATTGACTGCATTGAAGGCACCCAGAAGAGGTGCTTCGAAATGTTCTCTTTTGCCATCTGTTTCCAGATCGAACGATAATCCGTCAAGGGTGGCTTCTATATTGTGAATATTTTCTCCAAAAAGTTCTACCTGTTCGTTGGGTTTGACACAAGCACTTTCATGTACAAATGCTTTTTTCAGAGCAGGAGAGTGTAAAATCTCCATTTTGGTATTGCGTATATTTTCCAATGTTTTAAAATATTCAATATGCTGCGGACCGATATTTCCCACGATAGCATAGCGGTGGTTGAGAAAACGTGCGATTTCATCTATATCTCCCCGTTCTCTTGCGCCTGCTTCAGCGATATAGATCTCTGTGTTTTGCGGCAAGTCATCGTTGACATCTTTCATCAAACCGCCAAGGGTATTGACACTTCTGGGTGTCATGTAGGTTTTAAAACGCGAGGATAGTATCTGATAAAGAAAATTTTTGATACTGGTTTTTCCGTAACTGGCAGTAATGGCTACAATTTGTAGATTTTGCATAGCTTGTAATTTTTTCTGTGCCTCTTTTTTGAATCCCTGAAAAAGAATTTTTTCAAAAAGTGTACTCGCAAGCAAGGCAAAAAGCAGCGGCAGCATAATGCCGTAAAGATGACATGAAGAGGAAGCGAGGCAGAGTCCATCTTCAACTAAAACAGCAAAAACCAGAAAGAGGAAAAATCGTTTTACACGGGGTGTCATAACCAGTTTTTTGTCGATTTTTTTATACCAGATTGCCAGTGCAGGCAGCAGTCCGAAATAGAAGTATATCCAAAAATATTTACCGGTCATATAGTAGGCAAAGAGTGGAATGAGAAAGTAGAGCAGATGCCAGAGATATTTTTTATGTTTGAAAATAACACGTTCTAGTTTGTAACTGTACCACTGCATATTGAGTATGAGATAAAAACCAAGTGTCAGTGTCAGCAGGAGATGGCTTACAAGCGTGAAAATTCCAAAAGCATCTATATTATTTTCTATTTGCATAATATTCCTCTTTGATGATATTGCCAATAGTTTCGGCGTGACAGGTAAAAAAGAAGTGATCTCCTGAAAGTGGATAAAAACAACTCTCTTTGATCAATTGATATATTTTTTCACCGCTGGAAAGGGGTGTGGCGGTATCCGCGTCGCCCCAGAAGAGTGATGCATTTCCAGGGTATGCGGCGAAAATTTCGGTAAAATCCTCATCTACAACATTTTTAAAAGTTGCATACATTGCTTCAGACATACCGGAAACATCTCCGGAGACGAAAAGGCTACGCAGATTTCCAAAACCTAGTCGTTTCATACCTTTGAAAAGTGCTATTTTCAGACGAATGATGAGTGGTTTGGGAACAGGGATGCCTGCTGAACTCAAAAGTACCAGAAGTTTCGGTTGCAGGAGTGTAGCAACTTTTCCGCCAAAAGAGTGCCCTGCAATAATATCTTTTTGTGAGTTGAGGGTATCCAGGAAGAGAGAGATGATATTTTTATAATCTTCTGTATGAAGCGGTATATCGTTAGTGCTTTTTCCAAAACCTGGAAGATCGATATAGATATGACGAAATTCCGGAAGTATGGAGGAGAATGCTCCTTTCATGATCTTTTTGTTACTTCCCCATCCATGCAGTACGATGAAGTCTTGGGTCGCTTTTGGATTGAGAATATCGTAAGATATTTCGAAAGGGTGGTTATTGTAAATGATCTCTTTGGTTGCCATGAAATTTTTATTGACCTTTGTGTATAATATTATATGGACGATTTTACAAAAACAAAGCTTATTAACAATCTAATTGATCTGGTAGATTACTTTTATGAGAATAAACGTAAAAGCGGATCGGCATCTCAAATCAAGTATCTGAAAGGATTTTGCGAGGGTATTGCGCATACACTTGTAGAGCTTTCTGTGATCACACAGGATGAAGCAAAGAGAATTTTAAAAGGGATTGGAAAACGAAGAGAGATTTCGACAACTCCGCCTCAGAATTTAAAAAAAACAGCTGTACCGAAAGTAGAGAAAGAGGAGCCGGTTTCGGATGTTGTACCGGAATCACTGGATATACCTACTATTTTCCGAAAACAGATGCAGAAGCGGTAAAAATCATCCTTATTTAGCGATGATAGAGAGTTTGATACTGTTTCTTCCGTTTCGTTTGACGTAATATAGATTTTGATCTGCTTCTCTGTAAACAGAGGAGAGTGTGGAATCCTGATAATTTACAACTGAAACAGCACCAATAGAGATTGTAATGATATTGTAGGGTTTATTATTGATATGCTCCAATTTTATGGACTCTATTTTTTGTCGAAGATTATCCAGATATAGCTGGAAATCTTCAGTTGTGACAGACTGTACTATCAGCGCAAACTCTTCTCCCCCGATCCGTAAGGCATAATCTGCCGATCTTGCTGTATGTTGTTTAAGTACTTCTCCCACTTTTTGCAGTGCACTGTTTCCCCTGTCATGCCCGTAGGTATCGTTGTAGGGTTTGAAATTGTCGATATCCAGAATGGCAAAATTGAAAGGTTTATGCTCCCGTTTTGCTCTGTTGAATTCATCTTTGAAGATCTTGTCAAAATAGCGTTTGTTATGGAGTCCGGTCAGTGCATCTGTGATTGCCAGTTTTTCTGCTTTTTGCATACTTTTTCTGAGGGATTTGTGGAGAATTTGCTGTTTGCGGTAAGAGAGTGTAATGCTCATTTCATATAGATAGACAAATACCGTAATAAATAGTAAAACATTGACAATTCTTATGAGACTCATAAGTGAGATTTCATTTTCAATCAGGTGATAAAAGGCACCGCCATAGACGACAAGGTTAAAGAGTATGAGAATATAGAGACCTTTTCGGGGACCGCGCAGACTCATGGCAACAAACGGGAAAAGCAGAGCCCATGCAGCGACATACTCCTGGTAGTGAAAAAGAAAAAGGACACTTGCTATCATAAGAAACAGCAGATACGAGACAAAAGCGGCATATTTTTCAATATTGTGATCATGGCGCAGTTTAAGATAGCCATATAGTGTTGGAATAACAAATATTGCTTCCACGGTGCCTGCGAGTAACTTTCCTTTGATAAAAATATTGATGACTGAAAAGATTATCAGTACCGAAAGTGCAAAAAGATAACTGAGGTTGGTCATCAGCAGTTTTCGGTATGCGTGGTGGTTGATATCTATGTCCATATTGGAGAGCAGTAAATTTTTAAACAAAAGACCTCTTTATTATTTTATAATCTGGCGGGTGTAATTCCAGAGTGGCTCATCCTCTTCCGAGGGGAGGTTCTCTAAAATTTGATACGGTTTAAAATGGTGCTTGTAGCGCAGACTCTGACACTCATCAATATAATATCCAAGATAAATCCATGAGAGTTCCCTTTTTCTTGCAAAATCGATCTGTTTTAACAAAGAGTAAGTACCCAGTGAAAGGTGCCGGTAGTCGGGATCGTAATAGAAATAGTTTGATGAAATACCATCGTCAAGATAATCGATAAGATCAATACCCACCAGATTGCCTTCATAATAGTACTGCACTTCATTGCCGTAGGTGCCATAGCCTTTTACATACAAATCGTAGTAGGATTCCGCATCGACTGCAAAATAGTCCCAGTTTCGTTTTTTTTGCATATAACGATGATATTTTTCATAAAGCTTGAGATGTTCATATGAGACGGTAGGTTTACGTACGAAAATACGGATACCTTTTTGTTTCCATACACGTTTTTGTGAACGTGAGGGGGTAAAGTTTCTAACATCGACACGCAGGCTCTGACAGGAGGTGCAGCCGTCGCATCCCGGTCGGGAGAAGTAGTGTCCGAAACGCCGCCATCCACGTTTGACCAGTGCTGCATTAAGCGATTCAGGGCACTCTTTGATATATTTGTAACGCATCTTCATCAACTTGTTCGGAAGATAGACGCAACGCGACTGCAGCGTGGAAAATTCTATGATATCACTTTCGTGCTGCAATCTGCTATTCATGAAGAGTGGATTTTCTGATACTCTTTATAGAGACTCTCTTTTACCTCTTCGGCAAGCTCTTCTCCGTTTACACAACTTTTTTTGATGATTTCATCAAGCTGCCCTAAAATCTCGCCGAGTGATGCTTCCACCTCCTTGGGGGTTTTTCGTTTTGCCATAACTGTTTCGAAAAAAGCTGTCCGGCGTATGAGGTCGAGTAACTCCTGTACGGTTTTCTCGGTATTGCATGACTCCAGAGGTGTAAATCTTGGATAGCTGCTGTCTATATCTTTGTCAAGATCGTTTTTGACTCTTCTAATATGGTCGGTGATTTTAGAAGCAAATCTGGCATATGCCTCAAAGCTCCCTCCCTTTTCACTTTCCAATTTTGAAGTGACTTTGCTGATGTTCTGATACATAAGATAGGTTACTATTGAACCTACAAGCAGTACGGAAAGTACTTCCATAACTCAATGATCCTTTGTAAAAATTACTTAATTATACAGAAAATTTGATTTTAAAACAAATAATCACTATAATACCAAAATTTTTAAAATTCAAGGGGATACCATGAGTGACTGGACACTACAGAGCTGGAGAGAGAAACCTATCCTTCAGCAACCGACCTATGAAGACCAACAACTCCTGAAAAATGTTGAAGAGAGACTTGCAAAATATCCGCCGCTTGTATTTGCTGAAGAGGTACGAAGTCTGAAAAAACATTTTGCGGATGTTACGGAAGGGAGAGCGTTTTTACTACAGGGGGGAGATTGTGCGGAGAGTTTCGCGGAATTCAATGCCGACAATATAAGAGATTTCTTTAAAGTCTTTTTACAGATGTCTGTGATTCTGACTTTTGCCGGCGGTAAACCTGTTGTAAAAGTTGGACGTATTGCAGGACAGTTTGCTAAACCACGTTCAAGTGATTTCGAGACGATAGATGGTGTTACGCTTCCAAGTTACAGAGGCGATATCATCAACTCTATAGAGTTTACGGAAGAGGCGAGAAAACCGGATCCGTACAGAATGCTCAGTGCCTATAATCAGTCTGCTGCAACACAGAACCTGATCCGCGCATTTGCACGGGGCGGTTTTGCAGATTTGCGCAAAGTACACCGCTGGAACCTTGATTTCTCCGCCGGTACTACAGCGGATGTGCGCTATCAGGAGCTTTCCGACAAAATTGAGCAGGCGCTTGATTTTATGGAAGCAATCGGTATCAGTTCGGAAAATACACCGAGTCTTGCACAGACTGTGCTCTATACTTCTCATGAAGCGTTGCTGCTAAATTATGAAGAGGCGCTGACCAGACGGGATTCTTTGACTGGGAAATATTATGACTGTTCTGCACATATGCTTTGGATAGGCGATAGAACCAGACAGGTAGAGGGTGCGCATGTCGAATTTTTACGTGGTGTGGACAATCCTATCGGTATTAAAGCTGGACCTACCACAACGACTGATGATCTTCTGAAACTGCTGGATACATTGAATCCTGAAAATGAATCTGGAAAGATGAATGTCATTGTCCGTATGGGTGCGGAAAAAGTTGGCGAATATCTGCCTCCTCTTATTCAGGCAGTGGAGCGTGAAGGGAAAAAAGTACTCTGGAGCTGTGATCCGATGCATGGCAATACTATTAAAACTTCCAGTAGTATTAAAACCAGAGAGTTTCATAATGTACTTAAAGAGGTTGAAAACTTTTTTGCAGTACACAAAAGCGAAGGTACCCATGCAGGCGGTATCCATCTGGAGATGACCGGTAAAGATGTTACCGAGTGTATCGGTGGTGGTCAGGAGATTGCAGAAGAGAATCTTTCATCACGTTACCATACTCACTGTGACCCCAGACTCAATGCACATCAGGCGCTTGAACTGGCATTTTTGATAGCCGATACTTTAAAAGCGGCAAAAAAATAAGCGATGCATATCGAAACAGATTGTATTGCCTGTATTTTCAATCAGGCGCTTCGGGTGACCAAAGCGCTTGAGCTTCCATCAGAGGAGGCAAAAAAACTGCTTGATGAAGCGGCTTGTATGCTTCCTTCTTTCTCTATGTCTCTGACTCCGCCGCAAAATGCTACGCCAATGTATGAAAAATTTGCACAACTTCTGGGCAAAGAGGATATTTACGACAAACAAAAAAAAGAGGCGATAGAAAAAGCGGAATCTCTTTTGCCTTACTGCCGTGAATTGATCGCAAAAAGTGATATGCCGCTTGTTACTGCAACCAAAATTGCTGTGGCAGGTAATGTTATCGATCTGGCAAGTGAGTATAGTTATGATCTTGAAGAAGAGATTGCCAATGTTTTGAATGCTGCTTTTGCTATTGATCAGATTGAAGATTTGATTGCAAAAATAGCTGCAAGCAAAACGGTTGTCTATCTGGCTGATAATGCGGGTGAAAATGTTTTTGACAGGCTCTATATGGAGACCATCAAAAAACACTATCCTGATATTAGAATATATTATTTCGTAAGAAGTCGACCTATTATCAACGATATCACTTTTAAAGACTTGAAAAATGATCCTGTACACAATATTGCAACGGTGGTGGATAGTGGTGTGAAAACCCCTGGTATCGTTATTGAAGCACTTCATGAAGAGGCAAAAAAACTATTTTTTGATGCGGATTGCATCATCTCAAAGGGAATGGGAAATTACGAATGTTTAAGCGACTATAAAGAGGATTCTCTATATTATTTATTGAAAGTAAAATGTCAGGTGGTGGCACGGTCGCTGGAACTTCAGCCCGGAGACCTTGTCTGTAAAAATGCTTTGAAATAAATCCCGCTAAAGTAGGTTTAGGATGAAGAAATTTTTCTCTTCTCTTTTTGGAACATCCTCTCCGGCGCAGAAAAAATTTCACAAATATCTTGTCGTTCCCGATCTTCACGGAACATACAGTGTCTATCAAAGAGTCGAAAATTATATAAAAAAAGAGCTTGACAAAGATACTGCGGTTATTTTCCTGGGAGATTATATGGATAGAGGTGAAGCTGGCACGATAGATGATCTGGAGTTTGAAGATGCGGGTTCTTACTATACTATCCGTGATATTATCAAACTGAAAGCCTGGGCACAGGCAGAGGGACGGGAGTTTGTATTTCTGCGTGGTAATCATGAACTCTTTTTTGAAAATTTTTTTATTGACGGATCTATCAATGCTTATCGTCAGTATCCATTTTTCAAACAATCCGTAAAAGCACTCGAATATGTTATGCGCAAAGATGCTGAATTCAGTGAAGCATTTGTTGCTTTCTTGAAAGATCTTAAACCCTACTATCTTGATAAAAAAAACGGTTACCTTTTTGTGCATGCCGGTGTCGATCCTGAATCAAAAGATTTGGAAGCACAGGTAAAAAGAGGTACTCTCTACTGGATACGGGATAAATTTATCCTTTCCAAAAAACGTCTGCCCTACAAAGTTGTCTTTGGTCATACACCTTTTTTTGAACCCTTTGTCAAGCGTGACAAGATAGGTCTTGATTGTGGTATTTACCGTACAGGTTATATCAATCTCATGCAAATTGATGGTTCAAAATATAATATTTTTAAACTATAACGGCAAAAAAATTCAAAATACTTAATACTCTTTGTTTCTGGAACATTAGTTGCTATAATTCAGTTAATGTGAAAAAAGAGGAGTTTTTATATAATGCAAAGTCTAATAGTTGAACATGAAATTCAGAGTAAAGAACAGTTAAATAATATTGTTTTCGGTGATGATACATTGATCAATCTTTCCCTTTATGATAAAGAGTTAAATGGTGCGACAAATATAAAAATAGCACTCATTACCGATAATAACGACCTGCGAAAACTAAATTATTATTTGTTGAAAGAGGTTTCTGATATTGATTACTACACTATAGATGATTTAAATCCTGATAATCTTGATATGATTGATGATATGGATATTATTATTTACAATAAAGAGGAACAGGAGCTGAAAGAAGAGATATTGCATCGAATCAAGGCAAAGAAACTTAAAACGAAATTTTTCATGATTTCCAATAAACCTTATTTGAGACAAAAAGATATTTTGACAGAGCATATCAATGGTGTCGACAAGCTGATGAAGATGGATTTTTTCCTTGAAGATTATATTTTATCTATGGAAAAATATCTGCATTCCAATTTTTATTCTAAACGTCTGCTTGCACTTGAAGATTCTCCTGAAGTGGTTTTGCATGACAAAAAAGTTTTTTATAAACGGGTTGATGATCTTATTGAAAAAAAGATTTTCTTCTCTATCTTTCGTTACAAATATCAGAGTGAAATTGATATAGATGATTATAACATCAAAAAAATTGTTCGTGAACATGATAATATTTTGATTGATAAACAAAAGAATGAAATACTCTTTTTACTACTGAATGTGGTACCGGAATTTGGAGCACAGTTGATCAAAAAACGTATTGATAACTTCAGTATCTATCTGACACCGGTAGAAAGTCTTAATGCGTTTGATCTTGTATTTGATCAATCGGAGGAAGAAGTATAATTATGGTATGATACCTTCTTGTTAAAATCAACAAAAGGTATCTTTTATGAAAAGTGTACTTGATACGGTAATGATCATACTTTTTGTACTCTTTATGGTCTTTCTGATCCGGGGGTTCATGTTGCAGTCTGCACAAAAAAGACGTGACAAACGTTCACGTAAAGAGGATTAAATCTTCCTCTTGAACCTTCAAAAGAGCAGTTTTAACATCTCTTTACTCCAACTTTGCTAAAATCCCCGAAACTTTCCTAAAAGGATTATTTGTGAATCAACCTTTACTGATTGAAATCGGCGTAGAAGAGTTACCGGCTATTCCGTTTTTAAAAGAACTTCCGCATATCCCCGCAAAATGGGAACAGACACTCCGTGATTATAATTTACAGAGTGATTTTGATTTTTTCTATACTCCCAGACGTTTGGTCTTTTCCCATAAAGCTTTTCCCGAAAAACAACCTGATGCAACTGAAACATTTTATGGTGCGCCTGTTGAGATTGCATTTAAAGAGGGAGAACCGACAGCGGCAGCTTTAGGTTTTGCGAAAAAATGCGGCGTTGAGATTTCTGAAATTTCAAGAGCGAATAAAAACGGCAAAGAGGTTCTTTTCTATGAAAAAAGTGTGCCTGGTATCGCTTCTTCCAAGTTGCTCGGTGAGATTGTTGCAGCCTTCCTGAAAAAGCTAAACTTTGGTAAATCGATGCGATGGGGGAGCAGTGAAGAGAGTTTTATCCGACCGGTACGCTGGTTTGTATGTATGCTGGGCGAAGAGAGTGTGGACGCCAGTATATTTGGTGTCAAAGCAGCCAAAGAGACTTATGTGCACAGAACATGCGGTTATGCCCCTTTTGCTTTTGAAAACAGTGACAGTTATTTTTCTCTGCTTTCTGAAAATGGTGTTATCCTTGATGCCGATTTGCGCAGGGCAAAGATTTTGGAAGAGTTTGAAAAGCTGGAAACAAATGAAGGAATTACAATTGAGCGTGATGATGCGCTGCTGGAAGAGGTGGTTGCTATTACCGAGTATCCGAATGCACTTATGGGAAGTTTTGATGCCCATTTTCTGAAATTGCCTCCGGAAGTGATTGTTACCTCTATGAAAGAGCATCAGCGCTATTTCCCTGTCTATAAAGAGGGAACTCTCAGCAACCGTTTTATTGTGGTTTCCAACGCTTTTACAGATGATTTTTCCAAAATTATTGCAGGAAATGAAAAAGTATTGCGACCGCGTCTCAGCGATGCACTTTTCTTTTATGAAAACGATCTTAAACGCGGACTCAGTAATGAGGGATTGAAAAATATCACCTTTATGCAGGGGCTTGGCAGCATTTACGAGAAAAGTGAAAGAGAAGCAAAGATTGCGGACTACTTTCATCAGAAATATCAGTTGCCACACTCACCCAAGTTACTTGAAAAAACAGTGATGCTTTCAAAAGCGGATCTTTTGACAGATATGGTCTATGAGTTTACAGAACTTCAGGGGTTGATGGGATACTACTATGCGAAAGCGGCAGGAGAGGATGAAGATCTCTGTATTGCACTCAAAGAGCAGTATCTTCCGACAGGAGAAGAGAGTGCGTTGCCAAGCAGCGACTTTTCTGCTGTTGTTGCTATGAGCAATAAACTCGATACCATACTTTCACTTTTTGCAGCGGGAAAAATTCCTACCGGTACCAAAGATCCTTTTGGATTGAGACGTGCGGTTGTCGGTATAGTCCGGATTGTTCAGGATCGTCGCTTTGCATTTGATATCCGGGAAGATCTGCAAAAACTTGCAGAAGCTTATCCTGGTTTAGATATGCAGAAATTACAGGAATTTTTTATTGAACGGCTGATGCACTATTTTGATGCCAATGCTTCTGTGATCACTGCGGTTTTAGAGAGCGGTGAACGTGATATCAACCGTATCACACAGAAAGTGGATGCGCTGAAAAAGATTACAAGTGCCAAAAATTTCAAAGAGATTGCTTCCACTTTCAAACGGGTTGCCAATATTGTCAAAGATGTTGATCTTTCAGGGGATCTTGAAATTGATACCTCGCTGCTTGAAGCAGATGCGGAGCGCGTGCTTTATGATCGTTTTCAGGAAGTTGTTTCTGGTCAATACGATGATTATGAAGCAGAACTGAAGGCACTTTTCGGTTTAAAACCTGATATTGACAACTTTTTTGATACGGTGATGGTAAATGTCGAAGATGAAGCCCTGAAAAGAAACCGTAAACATTTGATTGCTTCTATCTATAAAGCGTTTCGGAATATTGCGGAATTAAAAGAGGTCACGATTTAATCGTTACCTCTTTTTTAGATAAAGTTTACTAAAATAGCCTCAAGTTCTATAACTATAAATACAGGGAGTTTTTTACATATCATGAAAAGCAAAACACTGGCACTACTGGGCTTCTTTACGACGCTTGCAGGTGCAACACTTCTACTCAGCACACCGATGATGGCGAAATCGGAAACAAAATTGCATGCCAAAATCAGTCAGGATCGTCTTCAGGCGCTTGCCAAATATACCAAAGTGATTCAGACTATTGAACAATATTATGTCGATGAAGAGAATATTACCGATATTGTCAACAAATCTCTTGAAGGTTTGCTTGCCAACCTCGACGCACACTCCTCTTTCATGGATACCAAGAAATTCAAGGATATGAAGATTCAGACAGAGGGTGAATTCGGCGGCTTGGGTATAACCGTCGGTATGCGTGACGGTGCATTGACTGTTATATCACCTATTGAAGGAACACCGGCAGATAAAGCAGGTATGAAAGCTGGAGATATTATCCTGAAAATCAATGATAAATCAACACTCAATATGACAATCGATGAAGCTGTCAATATCATGAGAGGAAAACCGGGGACTCCTATTGAACTGACTATTGTACGTAAAGATGAGCCAAAACCCCTGATTATCAAAATCATTCGTGATATTATCAAAGTTGATTCTGTCTATACGAAAAAGATTGAAGATACAAAGTTTCTTTATATTCGTGTAACAAGTTTCGATAAAAAAGTAGTACGAGATGTAAAAAAAGCACTTGCCGAAAATAAAGATAAAATAGAAGGTGTTGTACTTGATTTACGTAACAATCCGGGAGGATTGCTGAATCAGGCAGTCGGACTTGTTGATCTTTTTGTAGATGAGGGAGTCATTGTTTCGCAAAAAGGTAGAATTGAGAGTGAAAACCAGGTCTATAAAGCAACAAAAGCGGGAACTTATAAAAATATACCACTGGTAGTTCTGGTCAACGGCGGTAGTGCGAGTGCAAGTGAAATTGTCAGCGGTGCGCTGCAGGATCACAAACGGGCGATTGTCGTAGGACAGAAGACTTTCGGAAAAGGAAGTGTCCAGGTTATTATGCCGATTGGTAATGAAGAAGCTTTGAGACTGACTGTTGCAAGATACTATCTTCCAAGCGGCAGAACGATTCAGGCAAAAGGGGTTGAACCGGATATTGAAGTATATCCTGGCGAAGTAAAAGTTGTAAAAGATGAGTTTTCCATTAAAGAGAAAGATCTTAAAAAACATTTGACAACTGAGCTTGAAAAATTGGATGGAAAAAGAAAGAAAGAAGAGAAAAAGAAGGATGAAAAGAAAAAAGATAAAAAAATCATTCTGAAAGATGATCTTCTGAAAGATAATCAACTCAAGACGGCAACAGATACGCTGAAAGTTTTGAAAATTACTAAAGAGACAAAAAAGGGTATGCAATAATGGAAAAAAGAGAACTGCTTTATGAAGGAAAAGCAAAAAAGCTCTATACAACTGATAATCCGGATCTTTTGATTGCGGAGTTTAAAGATGACTTGACAGCGTTTAATGCTGAAAAGAAGGGAAGCGAACAAGGCAAGGGTGCGCTTAATTGTCAAATCTCTACACAGCTTTTTCATCTGTTGGAAGAGAATGGTATACAGACGCATCTTGTTGAAACGCTGGATCAGAATCATCAATTGGTTAAAAAAGTGGAGATTATACCCATCGAAGTGGTAGTGCGTAATACTGCCACAGGTTCACTGAGTAAAAGGCTTGGTATTGAAGATGGAAAAGAACTCCCTTTTGTACTGGTTGAGTTCTATCTTAAAGATGATGATCTAAACGATCCTATCATCTGTGATGATCACTGTTTGTTGCTTGATCTTGTTAAAAGCAAAGATGATCTGGAGATTCTAAGAGCAAAAGCACGAAAGATCAATGAAGTCTTAAAAGCATTTTTTGCAAAACGAAGATTGAAATTGGTAGATTTTAAAGTTGAATTCGGAATCGACAAAGAGGGTACGATTTTACTGAGTGACGAGATCAGTCCGGACAGTTGCCGTTTCTGGGATATGGATACAGGGGAAAAAATGGATAAAGATCGTTTTCGCCAGAATCTTGGTAATGTCAAAGTGGCCTATGAAGAGGTCTTGAAAAGAATTTTGGAGGAGAAGTAGTGAAAGCGATAGTCAATATTCAACTGAAACAGGGTGTACTTGATCCACAGGGAAAAGCAGTACATCATGCACTTGGCGCACTGGGATTTAAAGATGTGGAAGATGTACGTATCGGAAAGCAGATTGTGCTGGAACTTACTCAAAGCGATCCTGAAAAAGCAAAAGCTGAAGTACGAGAAATGTGTGAAGAGTTGCTGGCAAATACGGTTATTGAAGATTATGAGATAGAGATTCTCTCATGAAAACAGCAATTGTCGTTTTCCCCGGTACCAATTGTGATTACGATACACAGTACGCCTGTGAGATAATGGGGAGTGAAACAGTTTTTGTCTGGCATAAAGAGGCTGCTTTACCGGATAAAATTGATCTGGTAATTTTGCCGGGTGGGTTTAGTTACGGCGATGCGCTCAGAAGTGGTTCTATCGCACGTTTTTCTCCTATTATGCAAAGTGTCATTGATTATGCCAAAGATGGTGGAAAAGTACTTGGTATCTGTAACGGTTTCCAGATTCTGCTGGAGTCGGGTCTGCTTCCAGGCGCCATGAAACGCAATGAAAACCTCCATTTTATTTCCAAACATCAGCACTTGAAAGTAATGGATAACAATAATGATTTTCTAAAAGCACTTAATCCTGGAGATATCGTCAATATTCCTATTGCGCATGGTGAGGGGAACTATTATATTGACGATCAAAATTTAAAATCTCTTTACGATAACGGTCAGGTGCTGCTTACCTACTGTGATGCGGAGGGAAATCCTTCCAATCCAAATGGATCAGTTGATGCAATTGCCGGTATTTGCAACAAAGAGAAGAATGTTTTCGGATTGATGCCGCATCCTGAACGTGCGATGGAGACTCTGCTTGGTTCCGATGACGGTGTCTCCATGCTCAAAGGACTTTTTAGTTGAGATTTCTTTTTCTCCTGCTTGCACTGCTGACACTTCACTCCTCTGTGCAGGCGGGTATTTTTGATTCGCTTTTTGGTTCCGGCGAGAAAAAAAGCGATGTAGTAGTTGAAGAGAGTGAAGAGCTTCCTCCACAGACAGAAGATGGCATTATTCATGAAGAGAAAGTGATTGTTGAGGAAGAGGTCATCAGTGCTGATGAATATATGGATAGCAGCGAAGAGAGCGATGAGAAGATATTTTCCGAAGAGAGTGCTCCTCAGAATCAGCCTGCTTATGAAGAGGAGAGTGCGGTCAGTGATGAGGATATTATCCCTGAAGTCTCATTTAGTGAGGAGGAAGAAGATCCGTTTATCAAAGTTAAAAATATTCTTCTCTCCTATGTCGATAAACCTGAAAAAATCTATCTTTTACAACACTTCCCTGTAAAAATCAAAGCGATTATTCCCCGAACCAATGTAACGGCAATTCAGACAGAGTTTATCAAGGGGAGATCTTTCCGTGTGCTAAATCCGGAGAGTGCCTGGGTCAAAACAGGTGATAACAGCTATGAAAATACATTTTATTTCAAATTACTGGACAAAAGTGCCAAACTCCCCAATATCAAAGTAATCAATCAAACAAGTGACGGTTCAGTGAGAAGTGAAATACTTAAAGCATTTCCGGCGAAACTGATACTCCTGCGTGAAGATGAACTCTTTTCCCGTGTTGTTGCAGACAATCTCTCTGTAGAGAATCATCAGGAACGTCCCTATGACGAGAGTGCCAATCTGGTAGTGATGGAAGTTAATGCAACTGGCGGCAACCTGGAAGATTTTCATATTCCGTTTGCAATACGGGAGGGAATAGATCAGATCAAAACAGAAGGCAGAGCCCAAAAAATCTACTTTTTTGCTATTGTACCCAATGTAAAAAAACGTTTTAAATTCAAATATTTCAATCCACAGAAGAATCGTTATGAAATTGTTTCTTTTGATATCAGACCTATTGATACAACGATAAGTACCCATACGGAACTCAATCCGCAAAAGAATAAATATGTACTCTATAAAGTGATTTTTCTGGTAGTTATGGTACTGCTTTTTGTAGCACTATTTTTTATCTACAGAAAATATTATCTGCTGGGTATTGCAGTGGTTTTTATTGTTTTGTTGACTTATGTGCAGATTCCCATTACAAAAGTAACATTACCGGCTGGTTCTCCGCTGCGTATTTTACCGATGCCGAGTTCCACTGTCTTTTTCAGAACAGAGCAGCCGATGGAAGTAGATATATTGCTCAAGAAGAGCAACTATACAAAAGTATTGCTTCCCAATCAGAAAATAGGATGGGTTAAAAATGAAGATATTCGCTAAAGCCAAAGCAGTCTGGATACTGTTCGAGTTTCTCGTAACAGTTCCTGTGGTTATTTTATTGATGCATCTGAGGAATGACAAGACATGGTATTTTCGCAGAAAATGGTCAAAACTGCAATCATACCTTACAGGATACAAACTGGAAATAGTGGGAGAACCTGATCCTGATGTGCAAATGATACTTTTGAATCATCAGAGTCTGCTTGATATTATTGTAATGGATGCTACTTATCCCAAAGATCTTGCGTGGGTAGCAAAAAAAGAGATTGCAGATATGCCCTTTTTCGGTCAGATACTTACCTTGCCGCGTATGATTATTGTCGATCGTGAAGATAAGAAGTCTCTGGTTAAGCTGGTTTCCGATACCAAAAAACGTCTGGAAGAGGGAAGAGTGATCGCTATGTTTCCGGAAGGTACGCGGGGCGATGGAAAGAAACTGCTTCCTTTTAAAATGGGTGCCAGGTTTGTCGCTTCCAAACTCAATCTCAAAGTGCAGCCTGTTGTCATAGTCAACAGCAGACGTATTCTGGACTCTCTGGATTTTACAGCAAGATCAGGTACGGTAAAAATTATCTATCTTGATCCTGTTGATCCCGCTTCAGACAAACAGTGGTATCAGAAACTTCATGAAGATATGCAGAAAGTACTTGATAAAGAAACTAAACAAAGTTGAGTCGATAGGCTAAACATTTAAACTTAACTTAAACTTTGTCTGCTATAATTCCCTCAAAAATATATTATTGCCTTTAAAAAGGCATATCAGGAGGGAATTATGTCAAAATATGAATACCAAACCGAAGTTTCTCAGCTTCTGGATCTGATGATCCATTCGCTCTATTCAAATAAAGAGATCTTTTTAAGAGAGTTGATTTCCAATGCTTCCGATGCACTGGATAAACTGAATTATCTCACACTAACTGATGATAAATTTAAAAATCTGCAATATGAACCGAGAATTGATATCAAAGTCGATAAAGAGAAAAGAACACTCACAGTGTCCGATACCGGTATCGGAATGAGTGAAGCAGATCTCAAAAAAAATCTTGGAACAATTGCCAAAAGCGGTACAAAATCATTTGTTGAAAAACTGAGTGGTGATGCAAAAAAAGATTCTGCTTTAATAGGGCAGTTTGGTGTTGGTTTCTATTCTGCTTTTATGGTAGCGGATAAAATTGAAGTTCTGACCAAAAAAGCCGGTTCCAAATCTGCGCATCTGTGGGTTGGTACAGCCGGTAGTGAATATGAGATCAAAGATGCGAAAAAAGAGACGCATGGTACAGAGATTACACTTTATCTAAGAGAAGGAGAAGAGGAGTTCCTGGAAGAGTATCGTATTCGCGCTATTGTTGAAAAGTATTCAAATCATATTCCATTTCCGATCTATCTTGAAAAAGAGGTTGAGAAAGATGGAAAAAAAGAGAAAGAAATTGAACAGATCAACAAAGCTTCCGCACTCTGGAGATTACCGAAAAACAAGATAACAGACGAAGAGTATAAAGATTTCTACAAAACTATCTCTCATGATAATGAAGATCCTCTTTTGTGGATTCATACCAAAGCGGAAGGAACATTGGAGTATACGACACTTTTTTATATACCTCAGTCTGCTCCGTTTGATCTTTACAGAGTTGATTATCAATCCGGTATCAAACTCTATGTCAAGCGTGTTTTCATTACAGATGATGACAAGGAACTTTTACCAACTTATCTGCGTTTTGTCAGAGGAATCGTTGATGTTGAAGATCTGCCGCTTAACGTCAGCCGTGAGATTTTACAGCAAAATGCTATTTTGACCAAAGTAAAAAAAGCTTCTACAAAGAAGATATTGACAGAACTCAAGAAACTCAAAGAGAACGATTTTGAAAAATATCTCAAATTTTACAAAACATTCGGAAAGGTACTCAAAGAGGGTATCATGAGTGAGTTTGAGTTTAAAGATCTGCTGCTTGATCTGCTTTTGTTTAAATCCAACAAACGGGATGAACTTGTTGATTTTGCAACTTATGTCAACGATATGAAAGAGGATCAGAAAGAGATTTACTATATTGTCGGAGAAGATGCCAATATGCTCAAAGCCTCTCCGCTTCTGGAATCTTTCGATGCCAAAGGTATTGAAGTATTACTGATGGATGACGAAGTGGATGCTATTGTCGTGCCGAATATTCATACCTATAAAGATAAACCGCTTAAAGCTGTTAACTCTACCGATGTTGAAGAGAACGATGAAGAGAAATTGAAAGAGGCATCTGAAAAGTATGCTGAAATTCTTGTCAAAATGAAAGAGATACTTAAAGATGATGTCAAAGATGTTAAAGTAACTACACGACTGAAACAATCTCCGGCAGTGCTTGTGTATGATAAAGATGATCCGGATTTTGCGATGCAGGAGATGCTTAAACAGATGGGACAGACTGAATTGCCTCCGATAAAACCGATTATGGAGATCAATCCAGATCATGAAATCTTTACAAAGCTTCTGGATCCGAAAGCGGCAGCTAAAATCGATACTGTTTCTCATGTATTGCTGGATTTGGCAAAATTGAGTGAAGGTATGAAAATCGATGATCCTCTGGATTTTAGCAAACGTATCTACGATATGCTGGAAAAAACGATATAAGCAGTATGAAAAAATTACTTTTTCTACTGATTTTCTCAAGCTCCCTGCTTTTCGGGGAGCTCTATAAAATCTCCGACTTTGAAACTGATATATTCTCCAAAGATGGTAATCGTCTCAAAAAGATAGAACTTTCTATTATGTTTGAAGGGGATGGGATACGTCAGTATGATTATAAATTGCTGGATGCTCTAAATGTTGTTATAAGTAGTTTTTATATTGAAGATCTATTTACTTCCAAAGGAAAAGAGCGTTTCAAAGATCTGTTACAGCAATATGTATTGAAAAAGTATATGATTGATGTAGATTTTATCTATATCCTTCGTTTCGGTATCAAAGAGCAGGTCAATATCGACACTTTACTGAAACGTATCGAAAAGATGGAGAGTGAAATCGTGCCCCGTAAAAAAAGTAGTTTCCCTACAGAAGAGAGAAAACAAAATCTAACGCAAACAGCTGAGTAGGGAAGTTTATCTATATATTTGGAGCTACCCTTTATCTTTTTTAGTTATAATTTCCCATAAATTACGAATTTTAGGAAATCGCATGAAGATGTCAGGATCACAGATGGTGATTGAAGCACTGCATAAAGAGGGAGTCAAAGTTGCTTTTGGGTATCCCGGCGGTGCTATCATGAATGTCTACGATGAAATATATAAAGATAAATCATTTAAACATATACTTACCCGTCATGAACAAGCAGCGATTCATGCTGCTGACGGATATGCCAGAGCAAGTGGTGAAGTGGGAGTTGCTATTGTTACCAGCGGTCCAGGTTTTACCAATGCCGTAACCGGTTTGGCTACTGCTTATACAGACTCTATTCCGATGGTTGTTATCAGCGGGCAGGTGCCTATTACCATGATTGGAACAGATGCTTTTCAGGAGATTGATGCAATCGGAATCAGCCGTCCCTGTACAAAGCATAACTACCTGGTTAAGGATATCAAAGATTTACCGCGTATTCTCAAGGAAGCATTTTATCTGGCCAGAAGCGGGCGTCCCGGTCCTGTTCATGTAGATATTCCCAAAGATATTACGGCACAGGAAGGAAACTTTGAATATCCTGAAGAGATCTCTATCAAATCCTATAAGCCGCATTATAAAGGAAATAACCGCCAGATTCATAAAGCGATTGAAGCGATAGCGCAGAGTAAAAAACCGATTCTTTATCTGGGAGGTGGTTTAATTAGTGCCGGTGCTACCGATCTGGTACGTGAATTTGCCAGGATAGCAGGTATTCCTGCGGTTGAAACACTTATGGCACGGGGTGCTATGGGGCATGATAATCCTCTGTTGCTAGGTATGGTGGGTATGCATGGAAACTATGCTTCCAATATGGCGATGAGTGAAGCGGATTTGATGATAGCACTTGGATCAAGATTTGATGACCGTGTTACGGGAAGACTGGATGAATTTGCCAAACATGCGAAGATTATTCATGTTGATATCGATCCGAGCAGTATCGGAAAGATTGTTCATGTAGATTATCCTATCGTTGGTGATTTGAAAAATGTACTTGCTTCACTTGTAAATCTTGCAAAAGAGAAGATCGATGCATCCAAATATGAGAGCTGGAGAGGTTTGCTGAAACGTTATGATGAGATTCACCCTCTTGCGTATGATAGAGATTCCAAATCGATCAAACCGCAGTGGGTTATAGAGCGCGTTGGCGAACTGCTGGGAGAAAAAGCAGTCGTTTCTACCGATGTCGGACAGCACCAGATGTGGACAGCACAGTTTTATCCTTTCTCTTTTCCAAGACAGTTTGTTACCAGCGGCGGACTTGGTACAATGGGATTTGGTTTTCCCGCGGCAATGGGTGTTGCAGAGTATAATAAAGAGATGCAAAATGACAGAATCAGTATCAACTTTACAGGAGACGGTTCTATTTTGATGAATATCCAGGAGTTGATGACAGCAGTTGAACACAAACTGCCGACAATCAATATTATTCTCAATAACAATTTCCTGGGGATGGTACGTCAGTGGCAAACTTTCTTTTATGACAAACGTTATGCAGAGACCGATCTGAGTCTGCAGCCGGATTTTGTGATGCTTGCCGAAAGTTTTGGCGGTAAAGGGTATGTTGTTGAAACAAAAGAAGAGTTTGATGAAGCATTGATGGATGCTGTTAAACAGAATGTTCCTGTCATGATGGATGTCAAAGTTGATCGGTTTGAAAATGTACTTCCGATGGTACCAGCCGGTGGAACACTGTATAATATGATGTTAGAGTATAAGGATGAGGAATGAAAGAGATAAGAAAAGTAATCTCTGTAATTGTAGTCAATGAAGAGGCAGTATTGTCCAGGGTTGCCGGTCTTTTTGCCGGGCGGGGATATAATATCGAATCTCTGACGGTTGCTCCCATCCCCGAGAGTGAGTTTTCCCGGTTTACTATCGTAACCAAAGGAAGTGAACGTGTACTGGAACAGATTACCAAACAGTTGCATAAACTGATTCCTACCTATAAAGTAATCGAAACACAGGAAGTGCTGGAAAAAGAGATGGTACTGGTAAAAATTCCCCTCAGTGCCAATTTGAGCGGTCTGGATGCGATTTTGAACGGTTATAACGGCAGCGTTGCCAATGCGAGTGAAGATTCTCTTATTTTAATGGCGGTGGATGATGCCAACCGTATTCAGAATTTTATCAAGATTATGAAAAAGTTTGAACCTATTGAGATAGTGCGCGGCGGTTCTGTCTCGATGGAGAAGTAATGTTACTCAGTGAACTTGCGCAAAAACTGGATCTGACCTATAAAGGTGAAGATTTTGATATTGAAGCTATCAATACCCTGGAGAGTGCAGGAGCGCATGAAATATCGTTTTTTGACAATATGAAGTATCTTGACCAACTCTCCGCAACCAAAGCGGGTGCCGTTTTTGTCAAAGAGGAGTTTTTGCCGCATTTGCCTGAAAATTCTATTGCGCTGGTCAGCGATGAGCCCTATTTGAAAATGGCAATGGCAAGTTACTATTTTCAAAAACCGCTCAAACGCAATGCAGGTGAACCTGAAATTGCCCAAAGTGCCAGGATTGATGCAAATGTGCATATCGGATCGGGTGCTGTTATCGGTGAAAATGTAACGATTTTAAGTGGTGCTGTTATCGGTGAAGAGGTGGAAATAGGGGAAGGAACGTTGATTCACCCCAATGTCACACTCTATAACGACGTTAAAATCGGCAAAAACTGTATTATCCAGGCGGGCGCTGTGATTGGGAGTGACGGTTTTGGATATGCCCATACCAAACTCGGCGAACATGTCAAAATATACCACAATGGCAATGTCATCATAGAGGATGATGTTGAGATTGGAGCAAATACAACAATAGACCGTGCCGTATTTGGATCTACCCGTATCAAAAAGGGTGCAAAAATAGACAATTTGATCCAGATCGGGCATAATTGTGAAATCGGCGAATATTCGATACTGGTTTCTCAGGTAGGGCTTTCAGGATCGACAAAACTGGGACGCAATGTAGTTATGGGTGGGCAAAGTGCCACTTCCGGTCATCTTGAAATTGGTGATTTTGTAACGATTGCAGCACGGGGTGGAGTTACAAAATCAATTAAAGAGAAAGATGTTTACAGCGGGTTTCCGCTCTTAAAACACAAAGATTGGCTGCGATTGCAGGCCAAAATTGTAAAATTGTTAAAATAGATAAATCAAGGAGAGAAGATGAGTGGAAAAAACACAGTATTGAAAACATTTAAACTGGCTGGAACCAAAGATGGACAAATCTCTGTTTCCAAAATAGAGGAACCTTATGGACCAAACTCTGCACCGGTTGTCAGCATAGGTATCTCTTTAAAAGCGGAGAGTGAAGAACCGGACTGGAAAGCGCATATACCGTTTGACAATCTGGATGAATTGATTGCAGCGTTGAAAGAGGCGAAAGAGGCTAAATAAAGAAATCTTTTAAATAATATTCATTATTCTCTTATTTTGTAAAGAGAATAATGAATAAAAATATATCTCTTAAGGTGCTGTTACAGTTGGTTCACCGTTGTTGATCCAATTATCTATGCCCCCGATAAGATAATGGACTTTGCTATAGCCTTTGTCTTTTAGTTTTGTTGCAGTACTCTCGGCTCTTCCCCCGTGTAAGCATATAAGTATAAAACTTTGATTTTTATCTGTAACCAAATCCAGAAATTCACTTCCTTCTGTCAACCAGGTATTAATATCATCCGGTTTTGTAATCAGACAACTTCCTTCGATTATACCTGTATCACTATGCCATTCGCTAGAGCGGCGTACATCGATATAAACAATATTCTCTTCCTGTAACTTTTTGAATTGTTCAATTGTAATACCGGTATCATAAATATCTTTAAATTGATTGTCCGGTGATTCTTCAATATGTATGGTTACATTATCTATGGCTGTTTGATTTTTATCATTTGTTATAATGAGTTTTATCTTGTATGCACCTGGTGAACGATCGGCTTTTAGAAGAGGGGATTCAGACTCTGATCCCTTATATAGCGTTATATTGTTGTCAGTATATATCCACTCATAAGTTACAATTTTACCATCATGATAAAAACTATTGCCGGCATTGAGTGTAAAGTAGTCATTTTGTAATACCTGAAAATTTTCCCCCGCATCTGCAATAAATTTTGGTGGAACTATTTTTACCAAAACATAATCGATGCTGGTTGCATTTTTATCATCTGTGACTATAAGTGTAGTATTGTAGTCACCTATTGGTCTTTGGGCAGGAATTGTTAAAGTATTTTTTGATCCCTTATAAAGTGAAATATTTAAATCCGGACAATACCATTCATAACTGATAATCTTGCCATCTGGATCATAGCTTTTTCGTGCATCGAATGTAAAAGGTTGATTTTTTTCTACAATAATAGTTTCCCCTGCATCTGCAACAGGTGGAAGATTGAGTGCAGGTCGGTTTCTTATAGTATCGTTTTGCTTAGGTACAGATACTTTGTCCGATGAAGTATCTGTTGGTCCGCATCCGCTAAAAAGAAGAGATAAAAAGAGAAAGAAGAGGATTGTGTGTTTGTCAAAAATAACTTTTTTCATAATAAAAACCTTATTGTATATTGGAATTTATACTACTCTTTAATTATCTTTGTGTCAAATTAATCTTTCTTTGGAATATTAATGGCTTAATTCAAGAATAGACTTATTTAGTGTTAGAATATTAAATTAATTTAATTATGGAAATTAAGAATGTTATTATCTTCTTTCATGAATTTAAAAAAGACTTCATAATTAAGTGTAAAAAAGTAACATAAAAAATAAAGTTTACCTTTTGAATATAAATATACATTTTAAATTCAAAACAATTATTTTTTAGCCTAAAAGATTTATATAATAGGCTTTTAAGCACTTTTTTTGTAAAATCCGCCACTTAAATTTGAAAAAAGAAGGAAACAGAGGATGAAAAGAACATATCAACCACATAATACACCAAGAAAAAGAACACATGGTTTTCGTGCAAGAATGAAGACGAAAAATGGTAGAAGAGTAATCCGTGCACGTCGTGCTAAGGGTAGAAAAAGATTAGCAGTTTAAAAAACTTTCAAACTCTTAAATCAAACAAAGAGTTTGCCTACTTTTACAATAACTCTAAAAAAAAACATGTTACCACAGCAATTGCCTTCTATAAAGAGGGCAGTGGTCACAAAGTCGGTTTTACAGCCAGTAAAAAGATCGGCAATGCTGTAGCGCGTAACTTTGCAAAACGCCGTATGCGTGCTGCTTTTTTAAAGCTTTGTGACAAACTTCATGAAGGAAGTTATATATTTGTTGCAAAAAAAGAGATTCTCAGTGCAGATTTTTCTCAAATCGAGCGTGATATGCGTTATGCACTTAAAAAACTAAAAGCACTTTCATGATACGTAAACCGCTGCTTTTGCTTCTGGAGTTTTATCAAAAATTTCTTACCCTTCTGGGATTTGGTTCATGCCGCTACTATCCTACCTGTTCTGAATATGCAAAATGGCAATTTCAAAAAAATAATCTTTTGAAAGCTTTTTTTTACTCGGCACTGCGTATTTTGCGTTGCAACCAGCTTTTTCCCGGGGGAATCGATTATCCTGTGGTAAAAAAGAACTTAATTTTCAAGAGAGTTTGCTATCATAACGCAAATCAAAATAAGATTATTGTACAATTTTGGCTTGTTCCAAAAGAGGGTAACTCTTATTATCTTATAAAAACATTCAAAAGGAAATGACTTTGCTTGACAAAATGACGCAACAACAACGCATGCTACTTGCTATTGTTCTCAGTTTTTTATTTTTCGTACTATATGATTTTATGATTCCAAAGCCGCAGCCAATTGCTACAGAGCAGAATCAAAGTGTTGTAACAACACAGCAACAAAATATTGCCACTTCTTCTAATGCAGCACCTGCTGCAGCAACATCTGCACCTGTTACATCCGCGCCGGTTGTTAAGGAGACGGCACCTGCCGCTGCGACAACACAGAGTAAGGTGATTGCGGAAATACATACAAAAGATTATGATATGTATATCGATGAATTGGGCAGGATTGCAAAATTTGAAGTATTAATTGAAAAATTCAAAAATGCAGATGGAAAACTTCCCAATCTTGTTTCTGACAATGCGCCGGTAAAACCGTTTGAGATTCGTTTCAGTGATCCCGCATTGAATGCCGAAGCATTCAAAACACCTTATAGTGCCGATAAAACGAATATTACAATGGATAGTGCACAAAAAGTACTGACGCTGACACAAAAATTGACAGATCTAACCGTTACTAAAAAAATCACTTTTAAAGAGGATGGAACGTATGATCTCAGTATAGAAGTATCCAAACCTGTAGAATATTATGTAAGTCCGGGTTTCAGACCTGATCAGACTGCAGATATGTATACTTTTAAAGGTGTTTTGATCCGTAAAGCTGATGGTACTATCGAGACTATTGAAGATGGTGAAGCCAAAGGTAACGAAGTTTTTATGAAAGCAAATATTATCGCTGCAGTAGATCGTTATTTTACGACATCATTTTATGATTTTGAGCAAGGATTTGACGTATACATCACAAAAGATGACAAAGACGATCCTCTTGCATTCGTTAAAGGAAAATCTCAGTTAAATTTACATGGTTATGCAGGAGCAAAGGAGTATGACAAACTCTACTCTATAGATCCTAGAATGACAGATATTATTGAATATGGATTTTTTACATTTCTTGCCAAGCCGATGTTTATACTTCTGAAATCAATTTACAACTTTGTCGGGAACTGGGGTTGGGCTATCGTCATTATTACTATTTTATTAAGACTCGTTCTTTTCCCGCTGACTTACAAAGGTATGGTTTCTATGAACCGTCTCAAAGCGCTTTCTCCGAAAGTAAAAGAGATTCAGCAAAAATATAAAGGCGATCCCGCAAAGATGAACGCCAAAATGATGGAGCTTTATAAAAAGCACAATGCCAACCCTATGGGTGGCTGTCTTCCTATGCTGCTTCAGATTCCAGTCTTTTTTGCAATATACCGTGTTTTGTTAAATGCAGTAGAGTTGAAGCATGCACCGTGGATGGGCTGGATACATGATCTCTCAGCTATGGATCCTTATTTTGTACTGCCTGTGCTTATGGCAGCTACCATGTTCTGGCAGCAGCATATTACACCGACAAACTTTACCGATCCTATGCAGGAAAAGATCATGAAGTTCCTACCGCTTATTTTCATGTTCTTCTTTGTTACATTCCCGGCAGGTCTTACGCTTTACTGGTTTGTAAATAATCTCTTTGGTGTCGCACAGCAATACTATGTCAACTCGCTCTTTGCAAAAGAGAAAGCTGCAACAAAAGAGGGGTAGGGTAGTAAGATGATCAAAATAGTTGCTCCTACACTGGAAGAAGCCTACAAAAAGGCTTCGGTAGCGCTGGATTGTTCTATTGTCGATATAGATATAGAAATTTTACAAGCACCAAGCAGAGGTATTTTTGGTCTTTTCTCCAGAGAAGCAATCATCAATGCCTCACATAAAAGTAAAAAAGAATCTTCTGACAGCGAAATTGCTGCTATGAAACATACTCCTGCTAATAAAAGTATTCAGCCTGATGATAAGCTTTTACATGAAATAGAGCAGGGGATGCAGCAGCTTCTGCAAAACAGTTGTTTTAAAGCCAATGTAACAAGTGTAACATTGGATGAAAAAAATGGTGTTCTTATTAGTATTGACGGAGAAGATGCAGCATTGATGATAGGAAAAGAGGGATATCGTTACAAAGCACTCTCTTATATGATACACAATTGGATTAAAGTTAAATATCATTTGACATCTACACTGGAAATTGCACAATTTTTGGAGACTCAGAAAGAGTCAATCGAAAAATATCTTGATACTTTCAGTGAAAAAGTAGATGAAGCGGGCAGGGGACAGACTAAGCCCCTGGATGGCATACTTGTAAAACTTGCACTGGAAAGTTTGCGTACAAGGTATGTCGATAAATATGTCGCTATCCGCACCTTGAAAAATGGTAAAAAAGTAATTGTTGTCAACGAATATACCAAAAAATAAGATAAAATGAACAATGAAACCATTTGTGCCATAGCCACACCTCACGGAAGAGGTGGTATTTCCATCGTCCGTCTCAGCGGTGAAGCAGCGCATAGTATTGCGCTGCGCATAGTCCGCAAAGATAATCTGACACCACGTTACGCACATCTTTATACGCTTTATGATGATGAAAACGACATAATAGATGAGGCAATCGTAATTTACTTCCAAAACCCCAGAAGTTTTACCGGAGAAGATGTAGTTGAGTTTCAATTGCATGGAGGTACAGTAACTGCACAAAGGATTATGGATACCTGTCTGAAATACGGTGCGCGCCTTGCCAATCCGGGTGAATTTACCAAAAGAGCAGTACTTTCGGGAAAAATGGATCTTTCTCAGGCAGAAGCAGTAGCAAAATTGATTGAAAGCAAGAGTGTTGATGCTGCAAAAATACTCTCTAAACAGTTAAAAGGCGAATTGCAAAAATATGTTGATACTCTTCGCGACCAACTTGTGGAAGTTCTTGCTTTTATTGAGGTAAATATCGATTATGCTGAAGAGGATTTACCTCAAACACTGCAATTACAAATTGCAGAAAAACTACAAACGATCAAAAGTGAAATCAGTAAAACAGTAGAAACAAGCGAGAGCAGGGAAGGGCTGATAGAAGGATTCAAAGTAGCGATTATTGGCAAACCAAATGTCGGTAAAAGTTCTTTGCTCAATGCCCTTTTGCGTTATGATCGTGCGATTATCAGCGATATTGCCGGTACCACACGCGATACGATCGAAGAAGAGGTCAAAATAGGCACACATCTGGTCAAAATTGTCGATACTGCCGGCATACGCGAGAGCAGTGACAGTATAGAAAAAATCGGTATTGAACGTTCAATTGCTGCTATCGACAATGCTGATATTGTTATCGCCCTATTTGATGGAAGTCAAAGACTTGATGAAAATGATTATCAGATTATAAAGCTTTTAAAAAGATATCATGAAGAGAAAGAGATGGTTGTTGCAGTCAATAAATCTGATCTTGCGCAAAATATTGATATCGATCAATTGCAGCAGTTTGAACCACTTTCAATCAGTGCAAAAAAAGGTGCAGGGAAGATTATAGAGGCATTACGCATATTGCTCGATAGCAAAAACCTTGAAGATGAGTTTATGTTGATTTCAAGGCGCCAGATCAATGCAGCAAAAGAGACACAGGCGGCAATAGATCGTTCTTTTGCATTTCTGGAAACAGGTGAACTCGAACTTTTTGCTTATGAGATCAACAGTGCTATAGAAGCAATCTCTTCTATTACTGCTGCTTTTGAAAGAGATGAGATACTCGATAAAATGTTTGGCAGTTTTTGCCTGGGAAAATAGAGGTAAAAAATTGCAATAAATCTTTATTGGTTAACATAATATATATTCTCTTGAAAAATATTTCTTTGGTTTTTCAACCTTTTTTACGATACTCCATCTTCTTGTGTTCTACACCTTTCATCTCTTTCAACTCTTTTGCACGGTCAAGCAGGTTCCCTTTTCCACTGCTGAGTCTTTTAAAAGCTTCGTTATAGGCATGCTGTGCTTTATGCAGGCTTCTTTCTATAGTTTGCATACTGTCTAAAAATCCTCTGAACTTATCATACAGATCACCTGCTTTGCGGGCAATTTCTTTTGCATTTTTATTTTGGTATTCATAACGCCACGAATGCTCTATCGTACGCAGTACTGCCAGCAATGTGGAGGGAGAGACAAGAATAATATTTTTCTGATAAGCTTTTTCATATAAAGAACCGTCGGCTTCTATCGCAGTCATAAAGGCAGCCTCGATAGGGATAAAAAGAAGAACAAAATCGAGTGTTCTGATTCCCTCCAGTTTTTCATAATTTTTTTGGCTGAGTGTTTTGATGTGCATATAGACCGAATCAAGATGTGATTTGAGATAACGCTCTTTTTCCTCTTCTTCAGTTGCGCTGTGAAACTGTTCATAAGCTTTGAGTGAAACTTTGGAGTCGATAATGACATCTTTTTTTTCAGGCAGGTGGATAATAACATCCGGTTTGAAAATTTTACCTTTTTCATCTTTATAGGCTTTTTGTATCTCATACTCACGCCCTTTGGTCAATCCTGAATTTTCCAGCACTTTTTCCAGTATCAATTCTCCCCAGTTACCCTGGAGTTTATTGTCACCTTTAAGGGCATTTGTCAAGTTAACCGCATCCTGCGAAATACGTTCATTGAGGTTTTTGAGGGTATGAATTTCCTGAATAAGAGAGTAACGCTCCCTGCTTTCCTGCATATAGAAGTGTTCCACTTTTTGTTGAAAACTTTTGATATTTTCAGCAAAAGGCATAAGCAGCAGTTTTAATGATTCCTGCTGTTTTTGGGAGACAGTATCGCTTTTGTTTTCAATCACTTCTCGTGCTATATTTTCAAACTCTTCTTTGATCTCCTCTTTTGTCTGCTGTAAAAATGCGATCTTCTCTTTTGCGAAGGAGAGTTCCTGTGCAAGTTTTGCAATCTCTATCTCCTGTTGCTGCAGACGTTCTGTTTTGTGTGTGAGATCTTCTTTGACTCCCCTGCTCTCTTCATGAAGCTGTATTATATATTTTTTAAGATGTGTTGTCGCATCATTGTAAATATAATAAAAAATGATAATAGAAAAAAGTAAAGCAACTAAAAATCCGATAAAAAAAGAAAATATATCCATACATAATGATAGCTAAAGATCGATAAAAAGTGAGAAATATTTCAAAATGAAATATTTCTTTTAGTAAGATATGAAGTTGTATTTAAAAAGGCCAGACACTTTCAACGAGTCTTGAACCCCACGGTTTTCGTGTAGATTCGCGGATATCCCCTTCTGTTTCATAAAATATTTTGGCATCGGAGATATATTTTGAATCAATAGTATTTGCCTGATCAATATCATAGGGGCGAATCACTCCAGTAATGCGCACAATCTGTTTGGTACCGTTTAAAAGCAACTCTCTGCTGCCGGCAATGAAATAGTTTCCGTTATTTAAAATACGTACTACTCTTGCTGTAATAGTCGCTTTGAATTTTTCATTGCGTGATTGTGTTCCTGAAGCGGAGAAATTGTTGTTGGAGTTACTTTTAAATCCAATATCTGTTACTGAATTGATACTCTTTCCCAGTGAAGATCCAATGCCTGCACCTGCTCCACCGAAAATACCGCCGCCAAGATTGGTAACTGCTGTATCTGTTAGTTTTTTATCACCCTGAGAAGACTGAAATGCACGCTCATCTATAATCACCGTGACAATATCATTAATCTGCATCGCTTTTTTATCGGCAAATAATGGATTATTTCCCTTTCCGAAAAGACTCCCCTCTTTCGGTTTGACTGTAGCTATTTCACAATTACCTGCAGAACTGTTTTGAACATATTTTGGCGGTGTCATATTCAATACAGGTTCTACCTGATGTGAAGTACAGGCACTGAATATGAAAATAATATTGACCAAAATAAGCAAATTATACAATTTCATGAAATATCCTAACAGATTTTATGATAGAATAAAGCAAATAGAATGCCAAGAGGAAGAAATGAGTCAAATAAAAGCTAAATTACAACAAGATCTTAAAGATGCGATGAAAGCGAAAGATGTTTTCCGCCGTGAAACCATCCGCTTTTTGATGAGTGCTTTGAAACAGGTTGAAGTAGATGAGCGTAAAGAGTTGAGTGACGAGGATATCTACAAAATCATTCAGAAATCGATAAAACAGCGTGAAGATGCTGCCAAACAGTATCGTGAAGCAAACCGTCCCGACCTGTATGAAAAAGAGGAGAAAGAGGCGGAACTTTTAAAAGCATATCTTCCAAAACAACTCTCTGAAGAAGAGCTTAGAACAATAGTTTCTGAGGTTATCAGTGAGACGGGA
The DNA here is from genome assembly GCA_964651755.1 of uncultured Sulfurospirillum sp. Classification (GTDB taxonomy): domain Bacteria; phylum Campylobacterota; class Campylobacteria; order Campylobacterales; family QNZT01; genus QNZT01. The sequence goes on from CAZYZD010000007.1 coordinate 38,905, forward strand.
GCTTCAAGTATGAAAGATATGGGTCGTGTTATCAAAGAGGTTATGGGCAGGGTTGGCTCCTCTGCAGACGGTAAGAGTGTCAGTGGTGTAGTAAAAGATTTATTAACCTGAACTAAAAGTAAAGCAATAATAAATAGAAATTATAAGATGCTAACGCATATTATGAAATAATGCATATAATTGAATCATAACAAAAGGAGAAAAAATGAATTTCAATACCCGCAAACAAGTCCCGTTTCTGCTCTCAGTAGCTGTAGCGGTGGCGATTAGTGGTTGTGCTGAAAAGCGTAGCTGTGAAACTCCTGTACAAGTTAAAAAAGCAGTTTCCAAAAAACAGGATCTTAAAGATTTACAGATCAAGCAGCTTCAAATTGCAATTGCCGAAGCAAGAGCGAAACAGGGCAAAACAGTCGTTAAAGAGGTTGTCGTTCCTGCCGAAAGTTCCCTTTATCCGCCAAATGCAAAACCTGGTGAGTGTTATGCCCGTGTTTTAGTGCCTGAAAAATATGAGGCAGTAACAGAGAAGGTATTGGTAAAAGAGCCAGGAGAAAGAGTAGAAGTTGTTCCTGCAAAATATCGCTGGGTAGATAAAAAAGTATTGGTAAAAGAGGCGACTGAAAAAATTATCACTGTTCCTGCAAAATACAAAACAGTGACGGAGAAAGTACTGATTCGCGAACCAGGTGAAAAACTTGTCACAATTCCGCCAGTTTATGAAACTGTTACAGAGAAAATTTTAGTAACGCCTGCTCATACTGAGTGGAAAAAAGGGCGTGGACCAGTAGAGAGACTCGATGGTAAAACCGGTGAAATTCTCTGTTTGGTAAAAGTACCGGCAGTTTATAAAACAATTACCAAAAAAGTGTTGAAAAGACCTGCACAGACGAAAGTGATTCCTATTGCGCCGAAGTATAAGACTGTTACCAAAAAAGTTATTGTCACTCCTGCAACTACCAAAACTGTTGTTATTCCAGCAGTCTATAAAACAGTAAAAGTAAAAGAGCTGGTAGCACCGGCTGCAGTCAAAAAGATTCCAATCCCGCCTGTTTACAAGACTGTAACAAAGAAGAGAAAAATTGCAGATTCTATTCTTAAGTGGGTACCTGTTGTCTGTAAAACAAATGTAACCGGAAACCTGGTACTAGATGTACAAAAAGCCTTAAAAGAGAGAGGTTTCAATCCTGGTCCGATCGATGGTATCTATGGACCAAGAACCAGAGCGGCGCTGCATAAATTCCAAAAAGCAAATCACCTGGCTGTCGGCGGACTTACCAAAGAGGTAGTTCGTGCACTGGGACTTGTTTAAGCAATAAATTAAACCAGCCAGTTATCCAGGGCGAAAAGTTCCCTGGTAACGGGCATACTTTTCCAGCCATTGGACTCCAGATACATTACTTTCCCTCCAAAATACCCTGTTGCATACTTCTCTTTATAAATCGGGAAACGACCTGACTCAAGAGCTGCGAAAACAGCATCATAGGAAGCAGGTACTTCATAATACTCAAAATCACAGTTATGTATGGCGCGCAGCGTATCATGAAGCATTTCATTCTCTTTTAAATACGCAGAAAGTGTATACCATGCAGGATAGGTAATAACCGGCGTATCGACAATATCTGAGACATAGAGTCTCTCCTTCTTTTTAAACTGCACTCTTTTTCCTGAGGTATGCCAGTGTTGCTGCGATGATATCGTCATCATCTTTGGATGCAGCGGTAATATACTCTTTTTGCTCATTCTCATATTCAATAGTGATATTTTGAACATAACTGCTTATTCTGCGTATACCGCTTTGCAATGCCATAATTTTAATAACAATGATTTCAAGAAATTGTTTGGTCATAATATCAAGTTTACCAAATCGATCGATCATCTCCTCTTCGATTTCATACACCTCTTTAGGTGTTTCACAACGGCTGAGTCGTCTGTAAAGTTCCAAACGTATACGGTCTTCAGCGATTATTTCACTATTCAGATAAGCGCTGACGGAGAGTTTGACTTCTACCTCTTTTTTTTCTGTTTTTTGTTTGTTCATGAGTGTATTGAGTGCATCTTCAAGCATTTTAAGATAAAGAGAGTAACCGATATTTTTGATATGACCACTTTGTGCTTCACCAACTAGATTACCTCCTCCGCGAATTTCCAGATCATGATACGCCAGTATTGAACCACTTCCCAGAAAAGAGTTGGATTCAAGTGCAATCAGACGCTTACGCGACTGCTCTGTCAAACGATCTTTGTTTTCCACTACAAAGTAACAATATCCCTGACGGTTGCTGCGCCCTACCCGACCTCTGAGCTGGTGCAGATCTGCAATTCCGAAATTATCCGCCCCTTCGACAATCATTGTGTTGACATTGGGCATATGAATACCTGACTCGACAATTGATGTAGAGAGAAGCAGATCATATTTGCCCGCTTCAAAATCGAGCATCTCTTTTTCTGATTTTGCAGGCGGAACTTTGGAGTGAAGCACCAGAATTTTCAGTTTGGGAAGCAGTTGCTGCAACTCTTTTTTACGGGACTCTATCGAAGCGATACGGTTATGGATATAAAAGATCTGTCCTCTTCTTCGGAGTTCGCGTAAAATTACCTCTTTGATGAGATTATCGTCGTACTCTTTGACAAAAGTACGCACATCTTCCCGATCCAGAGGCGGTGTCAGCAGCTGAGTATACTGCTTAATAGAAGAGAGTGCCATATTGAGACTTCTGGGAATTGGAGTTGCGCTCATGGAGAGTACATGAAGGTTTTCTTTGAATTGTTTGAGTTTCTCTTTCTGTTTGACACCGAATTTATGCTCTTCATCCAGTACAAGTAGTCCAAGATTACTGAAAGTGAGACCAAAAAGCGCATGGGTACCGACACAGACATCGATGCTTCCATCCGCCAAACCTTTGATAATATCCGATTTTTCCCGTGCGGTTGTAAAACGGTTGAGTTTGGCAACTGAAATGCCATACTTGTCAAAACGTTCTTTAAGAGATTTATAGTGCTGTGTACTCAAAAGTGTTGTTGGTGCGATAAATGCTGCCTGATAACCGCTTTTGACTGTAGCAAAGATGGCATTCATAGCTACTTCGGTTTTTCCAAAACCTACATCGCCGCTTAAAAGCATATCCATTACATTTCCGCTTTTCAAATCTGAAAAGATTTGTGCAATAGCGCTTTTTTGATCTTTTGTATATTCAAATCCGGCATCGTTTTGGAAAAGCAGAAGGTTTTCATCGTCGCTTCTGATAACCGGCGCCTGAGTCAGTTCTCTTTGCGCTGCAATTTCGATAATCTCTTTTGCAATTTCAAAAAGTTTGACTTTTGCTTTCTCTTTCAGTTTGGAGAAAGAGGCTTTACCCAGCTTGTCCAGTACTGCAAGATTACCGCTGTCTGAGATATAGCGGTCAATGACATCCAGATTCTCAACAGGCAGCAGTAGTTTATCTTCTCCCTGATAGACAATTTCAACAAAATCCCGTGTCACGCCAAGGACTCTGGTATTTGTCAACCCTTTGAAGATTCCTATACCATACTCTTCATGAACAACATAATCTCCAGTTTTAAGATCATCCAGTACAATGGCTGCTCTTTTTTTACGTTTTTTGCGTTCGGGTTTGTTAAGAGAGAGAATCAACTCTGTTTCTGACATAATATTGAGGATATAAGGCAGGTACTTATAGTTGATTTTCAGATCCGCAGGGATGGCATGCTGTTTGACTATGGCTTCATTGTTTGCAAGAATTGTAATCTTTTTTGCTTTGTGATGTGTCAAAAAAGTATTTAGATCTGCTATCTCTATATCTTTGTAGTGTCTGTTTTCAGGAAGCGGAGGAATGCGCAAAAGATACTCTTTTTTACGGTTATCCTGATGAAAAGAGTATACCTCTTCGATCTCTTCATGAAGTTTGTGGGTAAAAAGAGGCTTCTCTTTTTGTAAAAAATCTTCTGCTTTCTCTTCCAGTACCCAAAATCCCAGAGAGGCGACATCTTTGACAAAAGCATCGCTTTGGAGTGTTTCCACACGTCTGCTGATCTCTTCATATCCTCTCTCATCCAGGGCAAAAAGTGCCGGATTGATACTGATCTCTTCAAGCTCTTCTTTCTGAGATTTTTGTGTTTCACAGTAAAAGGGACGGATACTCTCTATCTCGTCATCAAAGAGGGAGATACGGTAGGGGTGGATTGCTGAAGGAGGATAGATATCGATGATATCGCCCCTGAAAGAGACTTCGCCCTTCTCTTCCACGATATCCACAAAAGAGTATCCCCAGTAAAGCAGAGACTCTTTTAAATCTTTAAGATCGATTTGATCACCGAATACAAGTGATTTTCTGGCAAAAAGCTCTTTTTTGGGAAGATCATAGATCAGTGTACGAAAAGGTGCAATCAGAATTTTTTGCATTTTTTGATCGTTATAGTAGCTGTCCAGTGCTGTCAGAAGAGTTCTCAACTCTTCTGTATAGGCTCTCAGATCATCTGCATATGCGGCTCGAAAGTCGGGTAAAACATGGGTGCTGTATCCCAGATAAGATAACACATCATCTGCACTTTGTGCCTCTTTGCTATCTTCACACAACAATAGTGTAATATCATTTTTTTCACGGAAAAACTCAAATATTTTAGCTTGCAAAAAAACCTCTTTAAAAATTTCTGCTATGGTAGTCTAACATTGGTTACAAAGAGGTAAATCTCTGATAACTCGAAGTAACAGCAGTGATAAGGTTTTGCCATCCTATCTGAGGAGAGGATTTTAGAAGTTGTGCGAAACTCTTTCTGTCTGCTTTAAGAAATGCAGCAGGGTCGATATAGTGTCTGAGATATTTGATCTCGTAATGCAGATGTGGTCCTGTTGAAAGTCCACTGTTGCCAAGATAGCCGATAATAGTTCCTTTTTTGACAAAATCTCCTTTTTTTACTTTTAAGTGCGGCAGCATATGTCCGAAAAGTGTTTTAAATCCAAAGTTATGGTTTAGGATAACCAAGTTACCATATCCTCCTTCACTGTAACCGGCATATTCGACAATCCCGTCACATGTCGCATGTACAGGCAACCCCTCTTTACCGCCGAAATCAATTCCATGGTGAAAACGCTCTTCATGATATATCGGATGCATACGATAGCCAAATCCGGAGGTAACACGCCTTGAACTGCATGGATAGCCAGCTGGAATATTTTGCAGGATCATGGAACGCATCAGAGGCGTAGTTTTTGTAAGAATAGCTGCAATATTTTCATGCTGTGCAGTAGTGCCAAGACCAATTTCATCACGGATTTGTGTAATATTTTCTGCAATTTTACGATACTCTTGTTCTTTGCGGGCTATTTTATGCTGGAGTTGAAGATATTTTTGTTCAAGCAGAAGCTCTCTCTTTTTAATATCAACCGTTTTCCCGGAAAAGTAGATGGAAAAGAGTGCAATTATCACCAGTGTAAAAGCAAGAAATAAAAAGAGAGAGAGTATATTTTTAGACGGATTCCTTTGATGCATAATTTTTTAGAAACTCCTCTACTACACTAAATGAACCGAAGACAAGATAATTTTCATCTTCCCTAATACCTTCAAATTTATCATGAGGGATACTTAGCGAAGTGATAGCCTGTTTTAATTTTTCCTGATCTTCGATGCGCTGATTGTAGATCGGCAAAATTTCAACTCTTTTTATAATTGGTTTCAATATTTCTAATATTTGCAGATAATCCTTATCTTCATAACTGTTGTAAACGAGTACAATTTGACGATTTTTATAACTTTGTAAAATTGCTTTTGCCGCAAGAGGATTGTGTCCGACATCTATGGTAATATTGGGTGCAATCTTTTGCATACGTCCAAAAAGCTGCAAATCCTCCATCTCCCGCCATTTGATATCAAAACCGAAAAATTTGGCACCTGTTAGTCCCAGCAGAAGGTTGTCGACAAAAAAGGAGGGTAACTGCATGTTTCGGATGGTACGTCTGGCTTTTGCCATCTCCTCTTTGGTATAGAAGTATGTATAACGAAAAAATTCAATACCGCGTTTTCTGGAGTATTCCTTTGCAATACGGTAAACCTCTTTTTGCTGTTTTCCCAGTATCGCAAACTTCTGAACTGCATTGAGTTTTGTTTTTGCAATCTGCTCAATATTTTTTCCCAAAAAACTTTCATGATCTATGCCAATAGGTGTAACGATGGTTAAATCTTTTTTAAAGACAGCTGTAGCATCATACTCCCCGCCCAGTCCCGCTTCCATAATAACAAAACGCATTTTTTCAAAAAGCGAGAGAGCAAGCAGCGTGGTGTATTCAAAATAACTCATTGCTTCCAGATCATTTTGCGCTAAGGTTTTGCATAGTTTCTGATGATGTTTTTCAAGCTCGGCATCTGAAACATCTTTGCCGTTAATCCAGATACGTTCGTTGAATTTCAGAATATGAGGGGAGCTGTAGTGTCCGGTATCTACTCCTCTTTTCCAGAGATAGTGTGCCAAAAACCTTCCGGTACTTCCTTTTCCATTGGTACCTATAATGTGTATGATTTTGGGAAGTTTGAAACTTCTTTTATATTTTTCCCAGATTTTTGGAAAGCGGTTATAGTCAATCTCTTTATAGTAGAGCGGCTTTTGTGCCAGAAAAGCCTCTAGTTTCATGCTATAACTTTCAATGGAGGCTCTACCCTGTTTCTACCGCCCTCTTTTGCTTTATAGAGACGTTTGTCTGCTGCTTCTATCAACATTTTCTGGTTATCAAACTCTTTGCAGCTTGCTATACCTACACTGATTGTCACAGGTACCTCTTCCTCTTTATAAACAAATTTGAATTTTTCTACTTTTTCTCTTATCTTTTCACCGAAAATCTGAGCTCCTTTTAACGGTGTATTTGGAAGTATAGCCAAAAACTCCTCTCCTCCGTAACGCCCTACAATATCTACATCACGTTTAAGCTGCAGGAAAAGTTTCCCCAGCTGCTTGAGAATCAAATCACCTGCTTCATGTCCGTATGTATCGTTAATTTTTTTAAAATGGTCAATATCAAAAAAGCCTATAGCATATTCAATTTGATAGCGTCTGTAACTCTTGTCAACCCGATTAAGTTCTTCATCGAGTCCTCTTTTGGATACCAAACCTGTCAAAAAGTCGATTTTGGATTCTTGTTTCGCTTTTTTAAGCGCCTGTTCCAGTTTTTTGATCTTGGTTTGCATTTGTGCTATAACCTGATCTTCTTTCTGCATAATAGTACCAAGCTGTTTGGTTTCAAACTCAAGTGTTTCGGCAATTTTCAAGAGTTTATGTTTGATTGTTTCAAAATCTTTGGTCTCTTTATCTATATTGATCACCTCTTCTTTGATCTCTTTGACTTTTTCGTAACTGATACTGGTATTGTCAATAAGATGGATGATTTTAACAGAAACTTCGCTTAGAATTTCATCCAGAGAAAGAATTCTCTCTTTTACTTCTGATTTATCAATATCAATACGTTTCCTGATCAATGTTTTAAGTTGTTTTTGAACATCCTCTTTATAGAGAAGTTTCGGTGTAGTGTTAAGCATGTAACTGAGTGTTGCAATCTCATCATCTAGTGTTTTTGTGAGAGAAGGTGTCAGTGATGCAACAACGATAGAAGCCATATCTGTCAGGGCATCTTCCTGCTGTGCTTCATGAAGCTGAGACTCTATCTGATCAAGCAGTTGATGAAAATCAGTTGATTTACTTTGTGCAAGCTGTTGCAGTCTGCTGGTATAATCGCTACCTTTGGAAGCAAGCAGTTCTTCCCATTTTTGCGTAATGATTTCAAATGAATTAAGATCACACAAATGCTCAATCCGTTCTAAAGAAGCTTTGGCAAGTTCTCTGCTTTTTTGATCAGGAAAACGTGCGATCATCTCCAGGAGATATTTGATAAGTGTCAGTGTTACCAGTTTCTGCTTGCCACTGTTGCCTAGGGTGAGGCGGTTTAGACTTGAAACCAGATAAGTCAGCAATTCATCAAGTGTATTGACATTATATTTTGAAACATCCTGCTGCATTGTTTCATTGAGTTTTCTGATAAACTTCTCTTTTGCGTGACACTCCTGGATACTAAATCCGTAACGTGCGGCAATTTTACAGAAAGTAGCCTGGTAATTGTGTGGTGTCAGCGGTATTTTCTGGCTGTTCAGTGTCTGGATTGTCTCTTTTACAATATCATTGATTGTCACTTTTGATAC
>CAZYZD010000008.1:0-45016 GCA_964651755.1 uncultured Sulfurospirillum sp.
TTATCGTTTTACGTGCCAGATCTACCGTACACAATTTACGATTTAACAACTCTTCCAGACCAACCGTTTTAAGAGATGTAGAGATAAAATGAAAATCAAACTTAACATTGTGTGCAACAAAAACATGATCTCCCAGAAAAAGTTTAAAATCATGCAAAACTTTTTTCAAAGAGGGTGCATTAGCAAGATCACTCTGTTCTATATTTGTCAAACGTACAATAGCCTGAGGAATATAGTCTGCATAGACATAAGATTCAAAACTATCTATAATCTGACCGTTTTTATATTTGATCGCACCAAGCTCAATAATCTGATTTTTTACAGGGCTGTTCCCGTTTGTCTCAATATCAACAATACAATAAGTCTCATCTTTGTAGGAATCTTGTTGTGTACGAAGATAGACTTTTTGTTCATCTTCTCTCACAGGGAGACCATAAAAGTTCAATGTCTCGATATCTAAATCAAGATCAAAGTTCTTTTTCAGTCGATTGATACATCCGTAAAATTCATCTTTAGGAACAGCACCGAGTTGTAGTTTATTTACAAGATTGTCAAATTTTTCCATTTTTTACAGCTTTAATAAAATTTTGCATCTTCATTTTATCTTTTTTTCCTTTTTTCTTCTCTACACCACTGCTTAAATCCAGGGCAAAAAAGGGCAAATGTAGTATTTCATGAACATTATGCGTATTTAAACCACCTGCCAGAATGATTTTTGTACAATCTATCCCCTCGAACCAGTCAGGATTGAGTCGTTTACCTTCACCCCCGTAACCCTCAACAAAAGCATCCACAATCCGGTATTCATTCTCATAGAGGAAAAGATCTTCTCTCTTTTTTGCACGTACTACTCTGAGATACTTGATATCAAGTGCACTGTAAAGTCTCTCAGAAGCTTCAAAATGGATCTGTGCAAGACTCATACCGCTTTGTTTACAAATATAATTAATCTCCTCTGCTTCCAGATTGACAAACAACCCTACTCTCTCTACAAAAGGAGGAAGTTCCCTGACAATTTCTGCGGCATGCTCAGGGGAAATATATCGGGGAGACTTTTTATAAAAAACAAAACCCAGAGCATCAGCACCGGCTTCTACTGCATCAAGTGCATCTTCAAGATTGGTAATACCGCAAATTTTGATACGCATATCAGATTTGGAGACTTCGAATCGCTTTGGCATAGTCGCCGCTGCCGTAAACATAACTTCCTGCAACCACTATATCTACACCAGCATTTTTCAAATCATGTATATTTTTGTCATTGACACCGCCATCCACTTCTATGAGAGCAGAAGCATTTTTGCGCAAAATCAAATCTTTTAGTCTTGCCGCTTTTTCAATAACAGAAGGAATAAACTTCTGCCCACCGAAACCGGGATTGACACTCATCAGCAAAACCATATCCAAATCGTTGATAATATATTCAAGCTCATCAGGAGATGTATGCGGATTAAGAACAATAGCCGGAGAAATTCCCAAACTTCTGATTTTCTGTATCAAACGGTGAGGGTGTTTCTCTTCTTCTATATGAAAGGAGATATATTTGGGTTTCAAAGGCGCAAAAAGATCTACAAAAAAAGTATTATTCTCTACCATCAAGTGTACATCCAAAGGCTTTGTACTTGCTTTTGCAACACTTTGCACAACCACCGGTCCAATAGTAAGATTTGGCACAAAATGTCCATCCATTACATCTACATGCACCAGATCACAACCGGCATCGCATATGGCTTTAACCTCATCTGCCAATCTTCCAAAATCAGCAGAGAGGATACTTGGCGCTACTAACATTTATCTCCTTTAACTATTTTCCCGCCATTTTACAGAAAAAAAGTTAAGAGGTCTTTCAGAAAATATCTCTGAAAGCAAAAAAGCATAAAAAAACCCCCTAAAACTTGAGAGAAACTTTTTACGCTACAGCAAGCATATGGGAAACTTTTCTGCGAATGGCTTCAAAGATACCATAATGGCGGTTATTTTGAACGTTATGGAAGGTGTAACGCAGCATTTGCGTACTCCAGATATGAAAATGTGTTGCCTCTCTTGGATCAATTCTGTAACCTACTGCGATGATAGCATCGAGGTTGTAAAAATTACCGCTGACAAAATGTCCTTCATAATTTTCTATTTCAACAGACTGATTTACAATATCTTCATCCAACTCGCCGCTGGCAAAGAGCGCTTTCAATACAACATGTACACGTCTGACATCACATCCAAAAAGCTGACTCATCTGAAGCTGTGTCAACCAAAAACTGTCACTGCTCATAATCACTCTGATTTCACTGCTGCTAAATGGACTTTGGTAAGATAAACTTCTGATCGCTTTCATGCTAACTCCTCTTTTTTGTTAGCATAATTATATATCATTTTGAAAGAAAGAAAAGAAAATATTTCAAAATGAAATTTTTTCTTTTCTACATATTCCCCAGATTCATAGAGAAAATCGGTAAAAGCATCGCTACGACAATGACACCTATAGTCACCCCCACAAACAAAATCAGGACAGGTTCCAGCATTGCCAGGAAAAGATCGATTTTCGAACGGTTCTCTTCAAAGTAAAGATCAGCAAGATTTTGCATCACCAGTGCCACTTCACTTGTCTCTTCTCCGAGTGCAATTGCCTGGATAAAAGATTTATCGATATGTTTTCCATATTTGGAGAGAGAGGAAGAAAACTTTTTACCTTCTACAACATCTTTGGTTGCTTTGACAAATTCGTCCTTGATCACTTCATTATCGAGTATATTGGAAGCAAGTTTGACAGCATGCACAAAAGTTACACCCGAACGCACCAGTACAGAGGTTATGTAAGAAAAACGAGCTAGTTCAAATGTCTGGATAATCTTTCCAAAAAGAGGCAGAGAGAGTAAAAAACGATGATAATTGTATTTAAAAGTTTTACTGCTGCGAATCATGAACTGAAAGATACCGGAGATCACAACAATAGCTACTGCGATATAGAGCCAATAAGCACCTAAAAAATCACCTGCTGCAATCACAGCTTTGGTAATGCCGGGAAGTTCCTGTTTCAACTGTACAAACATACCGGTGATTTTTGGAACAACAGTTGTGAGCATAAATGCCACCATCATAATAGAGATCACCACAATAAACATAGGATAGACCAGCGCCTGTTTTACTTTTCCGGCAACTTTATCCTGTTCCTCCACAAAACGCGCCATCTCAAAAAGCACTTCCGCCAGGCTTCCGCTCTCTTCCGCTACTTTGATAGACTGCTTGTAAAAAGCCGGCAGTTCAATAATCTCCTGAGACTCCAGTGCAACATAGTAACTCTTACCTTCATCCATACTTGTTTCAAGTGAAGAGAGAAAATCAACCATCAGAGGTTCGTTTTCATACTGTGATTTTGCCAGTCGTATAACATTGACGATAGGAATACCGCTGCGCAGATAGATAGCAAGGTTCCGGGAAAGGTTGGCAAGATTTTTGGCAGGAAGTGTTTTTTTACGTTTAAAGTTCAGCTTATCCATAAATGAAGCACCGGATTCTTCAATACTCTGGTAGATAATCCCTTTGGCTTTCAGTTTGCGTTTCGCCTCCTGTATATCAGCCGCTTCAATACGTGCTTTTACTTTTTTGCCATGCTTGTCAAAACCCTTATAAAGAAAAATCATATTAGTCTTTAAGTCCTACACGAATCACCTCTTTCAAAGAGGTTTCACCTGCGAGTAAAAGTTCAAGCAACTGTTCGCCTATAAGCTTCATACCTTTGTTGCGCATTGCTTCACGAATCTCAAAATCAGTCATTTTATTTTTGAGCATCATTTTTACTTCATCATCCATAATCAACAACTCACCTACAGCCCGGCGTCCTGTAAAACCTGTAAAATTACACTTTGGACATCCAACAGCTTCATAAACATTGGAATCATCTTCTATATGAAATTCTGATTTGATATCTTCAGGCAAAGTGCTGCTTTTTTTACAATCCGGGCAAAGTTTACGTACCAGTCTCTGTGCCAGAACACCAAGCAAAGAGGAGCTGATAAGAAAATCATCCACACCCATATCTACCAGTCTGGTAATCGCCGCTGCGGTATTATTGGTATGCAGGGTTGAAAGCATCAAGTGACCCGTCAAAGCTGCCTGAATCGCTATCTCTGCTGTCTCCTTATCTCTGATCTCCCCGACCATAACAATATCCGGATCCTGACGTAAAATCGAGCGAAGACCGGAAGCAAAAGTGAGTCCGGTTTTGACATTAACCTGTATCTGGTTGATATTATCCGCTTTATACTCTACCGGATCTTCTACGGTAATAATATTTTTATCTGGTGTCGCTACTGTCTGTAAAAACGTGTGCAATGTAGTTGATTTACCACTTCCTGTAGGACCGGTAACTAAAATCATTCCATGAGAGTGTTCTAAAAGCTTTTCAAATTCATTTTGCAAATTTTTCGTAAATCCAAGTTTCTCCAGTGTTGGAATATCACTTGACTCCATCAAAATACGCATTACTACACGCTCACCATAGTAGGTAGGCAAGACAGATACCCTGATATCCAGATCTTTACCTGCAATTTTTACCTGGGTACGTCCATCCTGAGGAATACGTTTCTCTGAAATATCAAGATTGGAAATAACTTTGATACGACTAATTACCAAAGCGATGATATTTTTATCCAAATCCACATGCTTGACTAAAACACCATCAATACGAAAACGCACGACACCCCGCTTTTCATGAGACTCGATATGTATATCCGAAGCTCCTTTTTTCACAGCCTGATAAAAGAGAGAGTTGACAAATTTGATAATCGGAGCAGACTCTTCACTTGTCAAAATATCACTGCTGTTTTTCAGAAACTCTGTCAGTGAGATATCCTCTTCCAGTAACTCCGTTTCACTCTCTTCGTTAATTGTAGAGGAGAGTTCCCTGTCAGTTTTAATCTCTAAAAATCTATGATAGAGTCTGTCATAAGAGTCCTGATCCACAAATGCCAGAGGTAGTTTCAAATCTATTTTGGAGAGAAGGTTGAACCCATCACTCAAATGATCCGGATGCAATACAATATAAGGTTTCCCCTCTATCTTTGTGATCAAAAGTGAATTCTTCACACAAAGATCGGAATCAATGCCTTCCATTACCTCCGGATAAAGATCAAGGTTACTGAATTCAGCAATATTATTGAGCTTCATCAAATATTCCTAATAGACTTCATCATATGGGATACGTGTTTTTGAGATCACATTACCCTGCGCATCTTTTTTGATACGGTACGCAATTTGATGTTCATCAATCAAAATCTCCTCTGTAGGCTCATTACTCACCTCTTCTGTTACTACTTCATGATGCACTACAGGAGAAGACTCTTCAACGACCAATTCCGGGGCAATCAATTCCGGATTGATTTCAATCTCCTTGCCGCTTTTAAGTTTTTCATCAATTTGTACAGCCAGATTTCTTTCAATATTATCCAATTTTCCAAGAGCCTCTTTCAAACGCCCCAAATCAGCACTGCGCTTGACAATATAGGGTGTTATCATGATTACCAGTGAAATTTTATCTTTATCCTCTTTGGTATGCTTAAAAAGGTTACCCAAAATCGGAATATCCCCTAGTAAAGGAATTTTTGTCACAGTCTTGTTTGTCTTATCCTTAACCAAACCTCCGATAATCACCGTCTCACCATTTTTGACAATAGAGGTTGTTGTTACCTCTCTTTTGGTTGTAGTAGGAAGTCCAACCTGACCACCGATTACATCCTCAAGAACCGTTTTGATATCAAGTGCAACTTTGTCATCTTCTGAAATTCTGGGCTTCACTTTCAGTGTCAAACCTATATCTTCACGGGAATAGTTCTGTCGTGTCAGAGAAGTAGCATCCGAACCTGTGGTCGCCTGTGTCAAAATCGACTCCGTCCGTCCCACATATAAAGAAGATTCTTTATTGTTGATACACAAAACTGCCGGTTCTGAAAGAATATTTGCCACACCATTTTTATCAAAGAGTGAAATTGTCGTCCCAAGTGCCAGCGCCTTAGTCACTTTAGGAATATCAAAATTATTTCCAAGCAGACCAGCAACACGTCCAATAGCATCCGAACCGTCAAGACTGCCTATCAACCCGCTGAAACCATACAAACCGGAACTATTGGCAATCCCGCCTAACAGACTGTACTTCACACCAAGCTGTTCTGCTTTATTTTTACTGATCTCAACAATCTTCGCCTGTACATAAACCTGCTGTCTCTCAACATCCAACTCTTCTACAACACTTTTGATTTCACGAATTTCACGATCAGTCGCATAAACAACAACAGCATTGAGCTCCGTATCTACCGTAACAGTTGGTTTATCCTTACCGCTGATACTCGGTACAGGTTCATTTCTGGAAGTTGTTGTTGCCGGCTGCGGTGCCCGTTTTTTAGCAGCATTTTTTGTATTGGTTACAGGAGAAGGCTGTGTCTGTGCAAAAGTGGTCTGATTTGCCTGATCTTTGTGCGAACGGGCAAAACTTTTATCAGAAAGCAGCTTTTCCAGTGTTTTAACTATCTCTGCTGCATCCGCATTTTTGACATAGATAATCTCCATATGCTTGTCCACTGTTTCATTGGATTTATCCATTTTTCGGATTTTAGGAATCAATTTCTGAACATTTTTTGCAGCACCGATCAGTACAATTGCATTACTCGCATCGTCCGCAAAAACATTGATCTTTTGCGTCTGGATTTTGCTGTCAAACATTGCATTTGCAAGTTTTTGTACTTTGGGCAATACCGTTTTGGCATCGGCATTACGCAAAAACACAAACTGTGCATTTGGTTTTACCGTGCCGTTGTCAAGCGTACGGATAAGATTTTTGATTGTTCTGATATTATCCGGATAATCTGTCACTACTACAGAATTACTTTCATAGGAGAGTGTAATTTTTCCATATTTGCTTAACAAAAAATTGACTTGACGCAAAATAGTCCTGACATTGAGATTTTCAACCGGTATTACCACAGTCTGTACTTCAGGAATATCAGCTTGCCCATACTGAGGCGGAGCAGATTTAGGGGCATCTGCACTTCGTATCACTTGTAAAAAACCGTTACCGGTATCGTTAATCGTATACCCTTTGGTAGCAAGCACTTTTATTAAAAGATCATAAATATTCTCTTTTGGTACCGGTTTGACAGAGACAAAATCGACAGTACCCTGCACATTTTGTCCAATTAAAATATTTTTTCCGGTAATATGCGCTACCATATTGATAAAATCAACAATCTTAAGATTTTTAAAGTTGATTTTTACTGTCTCACTATCACTTTTAGGTGTTGCTGCTGTTATTGTAGTACCCAGAAAAAATCCGGTTATTGTAATGGCTATCAATATTTTTCTCATTATTTCCCCTAATTTATATTGAACTCTAATTCTACTTCGTTACCGCCGCGAAGTACGGTAAGTGACAAACCGTCAAGGTTTTTAATATCATTATAATACTTCATGACATCCGATAGCGATTTAATCTCATTTCCATCAATCGCTTTGATAATATCACCACTTTTGAGTCCCGATTGGTCAAAAAAGGATCCTTTTTTAACATAATTGACACGAAATCCATTGATCTGACCATTTTTACGAATCTCCTGAATACGGATATTTCTCCATATTTTATTTGGGTTTTTAATATAAGAATCAATCTCGTCTCTGGTTACAACTACAGGCTCATACGGTTCCCTGCCTCCACTGTTCATGAACGCATCATCACTAGCCGCTGTTGTACCGGAAGTTACTTTATGAACATTTTTCGTACCTTCATCTTCATCAATCACAATATCATAATTTTTTCCATTTTTTTCAAAAATCGCCCGACCATCATAGATCTCTTTAAGCACATACCCTACATAACGGTCACCTTTATACAAAAAGGTTGTACCAAGCTGATCTTCTACTACAATAAAACTCTGCTTACCATCCAGATATGTTCCTTTGAGTTTAATATCCTTGATACGGTTGGTTGCTTCTATCTGTTGTACAACGGGCTGTTTTGATTTAAATGAAAGTATTTTACTACCCAAATCCATACTATAATGATATGAAAGTTTTTCTATCTTTGGTTTGACAACATCATCTTTTTGTAAAAAGAGAAAAGTAACTATTGTATATGCTATTTTAACAACAGCAAAAGGCAGCAGTACATAGATAACAACAATCTTTAAAATTTTAGCGGATGTTTGATTCATGTACATACCCCTCATCTCTTTTTCGGAACAACTCTCTGAACATCGAAGAAGATTTAAATGATTTACTCGGTTCACAGATCAACTTCACTTTTCCCGCTTGCAAATCTACTTTTCCTTCAACCTTTCCAAAATTACCAAATGCAGAAACTTTAGCGATAAACGGTGAAATGACCGAATGGGTAACCAAAACCTCTTCTGCATTGAAGTCAAACATTTTTCGGACATCTTTACCGGCACGTACATTTGCAGCCGAAAGTCTGTTATAAAAGAGCCATGGCATTACAGTAACTGTTTCTGCCTCTGCCGATTCAATACCGTCATACAGTAACTTCAGATTTTCAATCTTCAGATCAAACCAGCGATCTTTGACAGAATCCTGTGCCAAAACAATATGCTGAGGCTGTAAAAAAGATTTCAGCGTATAATATAACTCTACCTTCGGCATTAAAAAAACGATTGCCAGATAAAACGAAAAAAGCACCAGTAAAAACTTTTTCATTTGGCAATCTCCAGACGCACTTTTGCATGCAAGTCATCGATACGATCCACAGAAAGACGCTTGATCTTTAAACTGGAATTTTCGATTTTTCGAAGTAACGCACTAAGTTTCTGTACATTGAGCTGATCAAATTCCAAAACCCTTTTCTTCCCTTTATCAAACTCTTTACTCGGTTTGGAAATACGCTTTAAAGTATTCAATGTTCTCATATTTGCCTGTTTATCAGAAAAACGCCTCTTAAGCTGCCCAATCTCTTTCGCCTCTTTTTCAAATGTCACCAGCTGTTCTTTTTGCATCAAAAATGCCTCTTTTGCATTTTGCTTCAAATTATGCACCAATAACAGCAATAAAACAGAAACTATTGCGAAGAGAATAATATTTTTCTGGCTCATACGGCAATCTTCACTTTCACTGATTTATCTCCCTCACTGCTGTCAAGAAGCTTGAACTGCTTCGCCAGTAAGCGTTTAAGTTCTGAAGCCCGCTGCGCATTTTCTACATGAAACTCTACTGTGGCGCTCTTCTCATCTATATCCAGCATTGAAATATACTCCTTCTCTTTTAACGCCGTTTTGGAAATTTTATAGAGTGTTTCGCGGATCTTCTTCTGGACTTTAAAAGTTTTAAAGAGTCTGTTTTTGATACTGTTCAACTGCATCGTTGTCGGCGGCAAATCATATTTTCTGATCAGGGCGCTTTTCGCTTTTTCAAGCCTGGCTGTCTCTTTTTTATAATCCACATATTCGATCACAAAAGCACTTAAAAAGAGAATCGTAGCCGCTGAGAGATAGAGAAACGTACGTCTATCCATAATCTCAACATCCAGAGAACCAAGTTTCACTTTATGTCCGGTTAGTTTGAGCGTTTTAAGATAATCTTCCATTTTCAGTTTGGGGTCACTGCAATTTCTGGGAATCTGCATCAGCAAACCGTTTAAATTGACCAGCGAACTTTCAGAATCGATACTGCAACACTCACTAAGTCCCGAACACTCATATTGTGCAAACCTAACACTGTGTATTTTTGCACTGTCCGTAAAGAAACGCTGTATCTCTTCGGATATCTCATCACGATTATACGCAATCAGAATAAACTCTCCCTCACCCGCCCCAATCACTTCATAACTGTATTCACCTTCCGGCAGTGTACCTTCAAATACGGATTCTGCCAGCTTTTTTGCTTCACTGACACGTTTTACCGGCAAAGAGACTCTCTTTACCCAATAAAACTGAGGAGAGAGGATGACATCATAGAGACCATCCTTTTGTACATCAGCATGTTTGTGGAGAAAAAAGAGCTGCGCTTTATTTTGAAAGAGATTCTTCAATACGATCTATCCTCTTGTGTGTGATATCATAGGTAAAACGCAAATCGCTCTCTTGCGACTGAGCGCCCAAAATAAGATTACATTTTATCAAATACTTACTTTTTGTATCATTTAAATCAAATTGTCTTACTCTGAAAAGTTTTTTTATTTTTTGTAGTTCAGGATCAGCTGTCAATGTTTCACTTTTATCAGCAAAAAGTGCACAGTAATCTGTAATATTTTCAAGCATATGTGCCGGCAAAATATAACTGAAACTATTCATCCCGCCCATAGAGTCTACACTACAATCAAGCATCTGGCCGGAAAGATTGGTATCACCAAAATAAAAAACCTCTTCCACCTCATCCCTTCCCAGTTTGAAAATATTTTTATCCGAACTAAGTTGGTAATAGCGTTTAAAAATTTTTTCCAAATGGTTGTAACTATAGATCCTTCCCTGCGCAAAATCAATATCTTCCGAACCAATTTCTGTCTCACCGCCAAGCTCCATATCATCTTTGTCTACAGTATCTAGCATTATATCCATCATTAAACGTTTATCCCGAATTTCATACTGATCAAAAAAACGCTCCAGCGGACGACATAAAATCTCTGTTGAAAGATTCAAATCGCAATTTCCTTCCGCCGGAAGCAACTGTACAAGCAACGCATTGAGATTAATCTTTTTCATATAAGAATCCATCTCAAAACCAACAGTTATACCGGTTTTAGGCTCTGTAAGAGGAGGAATATCCATACCCAGCAGCATATCCAATTCTTCCGGCTTTTTAATATCTTTGGTAATCTCTTTCAATATTTTGTTAAAGTCTTTAAAAGCCAGTGAAAACTGATTTTGTACATCAATGCTGGAAACTGTCAAAAAACTTTTCTGTGATATCGAAAGCGTATATAAAACCAATGCTGTTATAATCGCGATGAAGCCCAGTGTCATCATCAGAACAATTGCTTTTTTCATAAATAATAAAGCTACTTTCACTATAATGTTGATCTTATTTTATAATAAGTATCTTAAATGAAACTATTTTAAATAAACATAGACTTTAATTAAAGGAATTCAATATGAAAAAAGCATTTTCACTCATTGAAATTATGATCGTCATTATTATTCTCGGTCTTTTGGCAGGTTTGGTTTTACCCAATCTTCTGGGACAAAGTGAACAGGCAAAAAAGAAGATTGTATGTATCCAGATGCAAAGTATCAATGACGCACTGAAAAATTTCAAACTACAAAACGGTACCTATCCAACAACCGAAGAGGGAATCAAAGCACTCATCGAAAATCCTGATCCTGAAAAATACAAAAGCTATCCGGAAGGTGGTTTTTTAGATGGTAAAATACCAGTTGACCCGTGGAAAAATCCTTATATTTATCTCAACAATGACGGCGATATTGACATGATATCTCTTGGTGCAGACGGCAAAGAGGGCGGCACAAAAGAGAATGCCGATATCTCTTTCAAAAATACCTGCCAGCGTTAACTTTACAAACCAAAGTGACTCCGGATTTTAAACCGGAGTCCTTCATCCTGCGTATAGATAAAAAGATAATTATACGCCAGCTTTTCAATTCCCTCCATAATATCAGCATCATCGCGATAATAAGTTGGATACTTAATACCTTCCACTTTCTGCTTCGGTGGTACCATCACAATCGTTTTTGCCATCCAGTGTCCAATATCACTTGCATATTCCCTGGCTTCCACTATATCTTCGAGGTTATCGCTTAAAATCACCACTTTATCATTTTTCATCACTTCCTGGACAGAAGGCTCTCCTTCCAGAAAAATCGGTATGAAATGTTTCGTATAAGTTACTTTATCTATACTATAGGGCAATTCATACTCTTTACAAAATGCTACGGCACGACGCAAATGATCTATATGTAAAAATGTCAACTCTTTATACTGGTAAATATACTTGTCAATTTTAAAAGTCGTACGGAAAAGGGAATCAGCACTGACAATTTGCCCGGAAGCCTTTTTGTCATATAACTTTTTATTATTTCTAATTGCTTTGAGCATCTTCTCATCTGTACCAACAAAAAGGCGTTTTTTACTTTGCATAATCATATCAAATGCTTTTTTCCAATCTTCCGGCAAAAAAGCGATATTACTCTTTTGCTGTAAAATCATTTTTAGAAAAGTCATCTGTTTTGGATCTAAAAGCTCAAAAGATGCATCTTCCTCACCCACCACAGAACCAGCCAGTTTCAAAGCTGCTGTCGCAACATCATCTACTTTCAAAGCTGTTACATTATGAAAAGAGTTTTCCGGTACATTATGACTGTAAACAACCAGCCCAACCCTGTTTTCAAGGGCTTTATCAAACTCGATGCTATCTGAGACAAAACAGAGATCCCCCTCTTCACACTCCTGTGCATAAACGGTTGCCCGAAACACCTCTTCCGTATCACCCTTGTGTATTACTGTCGCATTTATAATTTGACAAATATCTTCTAATTTCATCAGGAATCCATATTTTTATTTTAATCATAGCAAATTTCTGTTTCAATGCTAGAAAAAAGAAGTTATAAAATAAGGAAAAATTATATTTCATTATGCTATTATACTACTATAACAACGACAAGGAATGTACATGAAAAATATTAAAAAGCATATATTCGCACTTTCTCTGATCTTAACTTTCTTCAATACCAATGTTCTTGGCTACTCACAAGAAGAACGTATCAAAGATATGCAGATAATGGAACAGGGATTACAACAGATGCAAAAAGGATTTCTCTACAATAATCTTCAGGATATACAAAAAGGGGCTGAACTTCTCAAAAAACATACTGCAAAAATCGAACCGCCGGTAGACGAGAAAACCAATGCTTTCAAAAAAAGCTATGCATACGATTTAACAAAACGTGAAGCAAAAAAAATCATCAAGTTGGCAGAAGACGCTGTTGCCAAATACAAGGAGCGGCGAACCAAACAGGCAATGAACAGCTTTGCAAAAATATTAAAACAGTGTATGACGTGTCATACAAGAATCAGAAAGTGGTAAACGCAACCAAAGGAAGAGGTTTTTTTCTCTCTTCCTTGATTGTTAAAACTTAAAGCGCAATGTTGCAGAAACTGATGTCTGCTGATTGGATGCTTCAAGTGCCGGAGTCATCATCGTTGCAGCCTGTTTCTCCGTAACTTCAGGTGCATAAACGTATGCCAGATCAAATCCTGTTGTTTTTGTCAACTCATAAGAGAGCCCGGCAGTAAAGTGACTATCCGAATAGGCAGGAAATCCAAGTGTATTAAAATAGGCAACATTAAATCCGCCAAAAGGCACACCTGCAACAGTTGAAGCCTTGAACGTTTTGTTATGCAATGGTGATTTTGCATAATTATAACCCGCTCTGATCACAAAATCACCATTAACCTGATAAGCTGCGCCAACTGCAAAAACATCCTGATCATCCCATTGAAACGCATCATATCCATCCGCATCAGACCAGAAGATTCTGCGATAGTCAAACGAAACAGTATACCCATAATAACTATCACTGTAACCGATACCAATACCCGCTTCAGCCGGCTGAGAGAGTTCAAGATCTTCATAGACACCATCATTGTTAAAGTCAAAGACATCTTCATATTTTGTCTTGATCATCGTCTGATAATAAGCACCAAGTGTCAATCCGGGCATTACATAATAACCTATACCAACCTGCCCTCCAACACCATAATCTTCGCTTACACCCCCGCCTCTTTGCGCATAGCCCTGCGTCGGATCCATTGGGTTATTCGGTGTCAGAGCCGAAAGATTGAGTGAACCATATGCCAGACTAAGTCCCGCACCAAATCTTAGATTATCAAATTTATAACTAATACTAGGCACAAAACGCATATACTGCAAAGAGGTACGCATGTTAGCCAGACCTTTATTTGGATCTGCATTTCGGTAATCCGCACCCATACCGGAAACACCGAACATTCCAACACCATATGCAAGATCTTCATTGATATGATCAGAATGAGAGACACTTGGAATAATAGAAAAATCAGCTTTGCTGTCTCCTGCCTCTCCATTACCTGCCATAGGTATTGGACCTACCTTTGCCTGTACATCCGGCATAAATGCTGTTGCACCAAATGAAGCATTAAATCCCTGTAAATCAACAATCCACGCCGGGTTTCTGAAAACAGAATCAGTTCCAACACCGATACCGACACCAATACCACCCATCGCACGGGATTGCGTTCCAACACCAATCATATTGTCACCATTTGTGGCATGCAACATAGTTACTGTCAACACAGAGAGTCCCGAAACTTTAATAATTTTACTCATATTCATCTTGCTTCTCCTTTTTGATATATAAATATAAGTTATATTATAACGGATCGATACTGAATATTTCATTATAAGTTTTTTTAATATATTATCTTTTCAGGCATGCTTTATAAGATGCCTGAAAAATTGTAGATTATTTAAAAAGTTTTTCGCAGTCTTTACGGATTGCATCAGGAATTGTAGCAATCTTCATGAAATTTGACATTTTCAACATAGGATAATTGACAGATATATAATATTTCGGTTCCATTATCTTTGCTTCACCCTTTTGTATCAAAACCGGATATGGCAGCAAAGCTGCATTGTGTGTTCCCGTTTTTTTAATAAATTTGGAAGTTCGCTTACCAAGCTGTACACCTGCCAGATAAGTATCAGAATCTATCTGAACTATGAAATCCACTGCTTTACCCTTACTTTTCAGTTTTGCAAGTAAAGCTTTGGTATTGGCAGCTTTTCCTACGACTACCATATCTTTATAATATGGCATACCCTCCATAAAACGATATTTCGGCAAGAGTGTAAACTTCAACTTCTCTTTGGAGTTTTTCAACTCTTTAAATGCCTTGTCAAGCTTCTGCAAAACTTTTTTAACAGTTTCCCCGTCATAAGCATCCCCCATATAAGCTCTGGCATAATAGAGCGGATTGGTAATAGTGATTTGTTTATTGATCTCATCAACCAGCAGACGCATCACTCCGACAAAACCGCTGTTTTTCTTTTTTGCCAGTGCAAGAAGATCATCATCGGTAAAAGCGATTGTCGTCAATGTTCCTTTTTTATTGACAGGTGTTATACCGACTATTTTAAAACCATTTTTTTCGAGTTTTTCTTTTGCACTTTTGACATCCATCCATGGTGCACGCAAATAAGCGCTTACTCTTCCCGAAACAGCTTCTCCCGGCATAAGAGTTTGATTTGTCTGTTTATTTGCGGAGTCAGTATTCCCAGGAGTGTAACCCGGCGGTCGGCGTTGGCTAAATATAATCTCATGATCATGAGGATTGTGTATTTCACTAGGCTCATAGGAGATATCCGATCCCCCGACAGTAATCACTTTAAGCGCTTTGACAGGTGCAGGAGGTGTCGGCAACTCTATTTTATAGCCACCCTCCTCTTTTGGTACCTCTTTTTTCACCGGTTTTTGTGCATCATTTTCCTGTGGCTTCTCAATTTTGACGACAGGTGCTTTTACTCTTTTTGTCTGTTTTGGTTTTTCCAATTTTTCAGAAGCTTTTTCCGGTAATGGCTTCGGCATTTTTTTCGATAAAGCAGCCTGTTTTTTAGGCACTATCGCAAGTAACGGATTGCTGTTTTCAATCTCTCTGGCACCAAGCACGTTCACCATGATTTCCGGAATTTCCCGATCAAGCTTTGCAATAAAATCACTTCTGACTTTATCTTCTATACCTAGTGTCGCTTTCCAGTTAGCCAAACGCGGCATACCGACAATGATCTTGTTCTCACCTTTTTTGATATACATATACATTGTACATGGGGCGAAAAGTCCGCCTTTTGGATATCCATCCTTCCCGTCAAATATAGTATAAGAAAACTTGAAATGGCACAATGAATAGGTCCAGAATGCATCAAATTTCGGAATTGTGTCTTCACCATCCGTCTCTTTAAAGTTATTGTATCCGGCAATGATATAATCTTTGTATTCAAACGCTTTTTCAAATATTTCCTGGAAATTATCCACTACATCTTCAATATCTTCCTCTTTTTCAAAAGGGACTTCAAAATTCATCATACGCTCTTTCGCATATGATTTTGCCTGAATTATCTCTTTTTTACCACCAAGTTCTTTTTCTATCAAAGTATCAAGCTGCACCATTGATTTGGTATATACATCACGCACTTTTGGATCTGTTATACTCAGCATATCCAAAATAGCATTTGCCGTAAGATGTCCTACATACGCCTGATCTTCATCCAGCTTTTTGTAAATCAAAAGATTAAAGGGATTGAAACCTGCAATGCGGGGATCGATATTGAAAAGCGGTTTGACTACTGATTCATTCGCAATCGACATAAAACTGAGCACATCCAGGTTGGTACTGCCATACTTCTTTTTATAATTATCATTGACCCGTTTATGTGGATCTGTCAGTTTAAAACCGATCTTGTTAATCGTCTTTTCAACAAAAGCATTATATTTATCTTCAATATTTTCCTTAAATGTATAAATCGTTGCAAGGTTTTTATCTTTGATATCAATCTGCTTTAACAGCTCTGCAATATTTGCTACAGATACACTTTTTTCTTCTTTTGCACCAGCATTCGATTTTGTCATCGGATTGTGATTTTCAGTCTCTTTTGCCCCCATCTCTTTCATGATCTCAGGAATCTCACGATCCAGACGATCAATGAAGTCAGCGCGAACTTTATCATCAATCTTTAAAGAAACCTTTACATTTTCCAGACGAGGCATTCCTATAACAAGTTTATCAGAACCTTTGGGAATAAACATATACATTGTACACGGAGCGAACACACCAGCTTCCGGATGCCCACCTTTCCCATCAAAAACCGTACTGGAATACTTCATATGGCACAAAGAATAAGTCCAGAAAGCATCAAAGGCAGCACTCAATACAGGATCATCTTCATCTTCCATAAAATTATGAAAACCAGCTATAACATACTCATGTTCGGCAAACTTTTCTTCAAACGATTCCTGAAACTCATCCACAAAATCGTCTAAAAATTCCGGTCTCTCAAATGTTATCTCAAAATTCATCATCCGCTTTTCAGGAAGGTTCTGATAATCCAGGTATTTTATATTCTCTTTTCCAAACGCTTCATCAAGCATTGTGTCAAGTGTTTCAAAAGATTTTGTATACTCTTCGCGTACCAGTTTATCTTCTATACCGAGAATATCCAAAATAGTTTCCGACGTCATATGTCCTATATGATAATTCCCTTCATCCAGTTTTTTATAGATAAGCATATTAAAAGGATTAAAACCTGCAAGACGCGGATCGATATTGAAAAGAGGTTTTACCGCACCGTCATTGACAACTGGCAAAAAACTCAAAATATCCAGGACAGTGGAACCATACAGTTTCTTATAAACATCATTGACACGTCTGTGGGGATCAGTAAGCTTATATCCAATAGTTTTCATTTTGTTTGCAACAAACTCATTAAATTTTGTTTCCGTATCTTTGTCTTTGAGATTGTAGAAACGTGCTAAATGCTTGTATGTGACTTTATTTGCAGCGGCAGGCTCGGCTTTTGCATAAAGACCCAGAGGTGAGAACAAAATTAAAGTCGTCAGAAATACGACTAACTGAAAGATTTTTTTTGACACGAATACGCCTCCTTTTTACTTAGACTTCTGATTATAATATTTTATAAGAAAAAATTATTATTAACAGAAGCCTATAAATAGAAAAAGCCACTGTTAACCTAATAACAGCGGCTTTTTAAAAATTTATTAATCTTTAATAATTATTTTTTATTATCTGTAGCATCTTTAACTGCATCACTTGTATCATGTGAAATTGTTTTTGTTGAGTCATTTGCATTGTCGGACACTGTCTTGACTGAATCTCTTGAATCATTTGAAACACTCTTTGTGGTATCATCAAGATCATCTGAAACCTCTTTCACCGCATCACTTGTGTCATGTGAAATTGTTTTTGTTGAATCATTTACATTATCAGATACAGTCTTGACTGAATCTCTTGAATCATTTGAAATAGTCTTTGTACTATCATCCAGATCATTAGAAATTGTCTTGACTGAATCACTTGTATCGTTTGAAACTGTTTTTGTTGCATCATCGAGATCATTGGAAACAGTTTTAACTGAGTCTCTTGAATCATTTGATACAGTTTTTACCGAATCAGTCGTATCATTAGATACAGTCTTTACAGAATCTCTGGTGTCATGAGAGACTTCCACAACACTATCTTTTAAATCTTTTGCAGCAATTGTAGAACTATCTTTCAAATCTGTTGATACATTTGTCACAGAATCTTTTGTATCTTCCGCAATTTCTACAGTAGAGTCTCTGACATCTTTACTCACACTTGTAACAGATTTTTCTGAACTTCTTACAGTTTCAACTTCACTCGTTTTAAGATCATCTGACATTTTTACTGCTGAATCTTTTGCATCATGACTTACATTGGTAACAGTTCTCTCTGCGCTCTTACTGGTTTCAACCGCACCATCTTTCATAGCTTTTACGCTATCTTTTGCATCATGGCTCATAGAAGTTACAGCATCCTTCATATCTGTAAACATATCTTGAAAACTAAAATCTGCTGACAATGGTGAAACCATTGCAATTGTTAATGCACTCGCTAAAACTATTTTTCTCATAAGAAACCTCCAAGTATAAATTTTATTTATACGAAATTCTACCAATACTAAGCTGTCAAGAAACTTAAATTATCATTTTTGCTTATAATTTATAAATTACTTATTAACCTTTGTATTATAAGTAAACTTGATTTATTATCTTTTTTTAGATAAAATTATTTCATCATATATAATATAAGGATTTTTTATGAAGAAACTAACGTTGGCATTTACACTGATTGGTACTATACTTTTTGCAGATTCTACTACCTACACTCAAGCAGACAGAATTGAGGACATGCAAAAAATGGCAAAAGCTATGGAAACCATACAAAATGGTTTCTTCTATAACAACTATGATATGGTTAAAGAAGGGGGAATCATACTTGCCCATACTATGGAACGCATAGAACCTCCTTTGGAAGAGGTTGAAGAAAAAGATGTCATGACACGTTTTTTAAATAATAAAGTCAAAATGACCAATTCCATTAAAAGAAAAGTAAGAAAAAAAGTTACGCATATGATTGAAAGTTTCAAGGACGGGGATGCAAAACGTGCATTGCAGGACTTCAACAAAATCACACAAAGCTGTATGAATTGCCATACACGTCTGAGACACTGGTAATATTAAAGATATGCATACTAAAAGAAAAATAATAATTGCAGCACTACTCTGCGCATCTATGGTACAGGCAACAGAACTTATACTTCCCGGAACAGTTATATCAAACGGACAGAAAATGATAGGAAGCCGTTTTATGGGATACATCAAACATGTCTATGTCAAACTTGGACAAAAGGTAAAGAGAGAACAGGATCTTTATGAAATGGAGTCTGCAGAATTTGATATCATGAAATCCCAGGCAGATCTGATGGTAGAACAGGCACAGACAGTACTGGACTTCTGGAAAAGAAGAATCCATATTCTTAATGAAAAACGTAAAAGGCTCAAAAATAAGAGTAAAACAAATGGTATTTTTGGTGATCTGGATGATCTTGAAGCCCAGGCAGAAAATGCAAAGACTATGCTTGAAAGTGCTCAGGTAATGGTAAAGCAAGCAAATATCAAAGCAAAACAGATGGCTTCGGTTTATAATTATCTAAAAATGAAAGCACCCTCAGATGGTGTCATTGTAATGAAAAATATCAAAGTAGGCGATATGGTTATGCCGGGAATGTTAACTATCATGATGGTAGACACCGAAGATCTGGCTATTGATCTCTCCATACCCGCCAGCAGTCTGAAAATCGCCCGAACAGGACAAAAAGTAGATGTTATTATCGATGCGCTCAACTTCAGAACTACAGGCATTATAGAAGCCATTATTCCTGATGCAAATCCCATGACACACAAGATTAAAATGCGTGTAACATTTGACAAAAAAGATGCCAATATCTACCCAGGTATGTATGCCAGAATCGTCGTCGACACGCAGGATGAGCTTCCTGTTCTCACATCTGAAGATAACAACCGGACAAACTCCGGGAAAAGAGTATTTCACCCGCTAAAACTGGACTGATTCCATAATAAGTGTATTTCTTACGATGTACTTATTCTAATGATCATAATTACTAATAAAATAGAATTTAAAATATTTTTATAATTTATATAAGTAGAAGAGCAGGAAAAACTTCCTGCTCTTTTTTATCAGAACTAGATAGATTTGGTATTATACATAAGTACAGGAACAAAAAGCAACGAGACTATCACCGCAGCTACTGTACCTGAAATCAACGCTACACCCAAACCACCAAAAATAGGATCGGTTGCAAGCAGTGCTGAACCAAGAATAATTGCGACAGCTGTTAAAAAGATTGGTTTTGCTCTTGTTGCAGTAGCTACCGCAATTGCCTCTCGTTTTTCCATACCCTTCTCTTCCATCAATGCTTTTGTAAAATCGATCAAAAGAAGCGAGTTTCTGGAACTGATACCCATCAGAGCGATAAAACCGATCAGTGATGTCGCTGTCAAAAAGAAAGTATGTGTTGTCACCAGATCTGCCACCCAGTGTCCAAAAATTACACCAATGATAGAGAGGAAACTACCTCCTAAAATAATACCGCTGATGGCAAAACTTTTATAATAGATAACAAGTAGTAAAAAGATCAAAATCAGTGCAGCAATAAAAGCACCTCCGAGATCTCTGAAAGTATCAAGTGAAACTTTCATCTCTCCATCCCATCGCAATAAAAACTTCTCACCTGTCTTCTTGTCTGTTAAATGTAAATCAAACATATAAGTTGACATACCAGGCTCTTTCTCAACAATATACTCTTTACTAAACTCTTCCATCATTTTATCTCTGGCATCAAGTAATGGATAAAGTTGAGACTCCATATCTGTTTCAGCAAGTACATTGAGCATTTTTTTCAAGTCTTTGGAAAAAATAGTAGGTGAATTTTTTACTTCCACAATATTTACCAGTTCATTTACCGGTACCATCATCCCTTTTTGGTTCATCAGACGCAGTGATGAAAGTTTGGCATCAAGCGCAGATTTTGACTTTCCATCCAGTTTTTTTGTTTCATCCAAAACAATAAAAAGCGGAATCTGATCCGGTGAATTCTGTGAATTTTTTACAGCAACCGCCATACCTTCAAATGCAAGATAGAGTATATTGTTTAGTTGTTCCAGTGAAACACCCGAACGTGCTACTTTTTCAGAATCTGCAATCAATTCATATTTTTTATAGATTTCATCAGCCATTACATCTACATCAACCAGACCTTTGGTACGAGCCAAAATATCTTTGACCCTCTCAGCCATTTTTCGTAAAGATTGCGCATTTTCACCAAAGACCTCCACCACGATAGAAGCCATTGTTGGAGGACCGGCAGGCTGTTCAATCATTTTAATACTCGTATTTGGCAAAAGGGTCTGACACTTTGACTGGATAATCGGTCTGAGTCTATGCACCATCAAAAATGAAGGCTCTTCACGATGATGTTTATCTGTCAAATTTACAACAATCTCCGCTACATTTTCTCCCTGTTTCAAAGAAGAACCTTTTACAAGTCCAGCATAATCCAACGGTGCACCCATCCCCAAAAATACTTCTGTATTGATAACCTCTTTTTCATGTGTCAGTACATCTACCACACAGTCTGTAATCTGATGTGTCTGCTCTATAGAACTACCTGAAGGAGCATCTACATATACGGAAAAAGTATTGGCACTTTTCCCTGGCAACATTCTAGCAAGAACCATTTTTGCCGGTAACATCATGATAGAAGCACCCAGCGCCACTAGTGTCAGGATAATAACCATCAGACGCTTGCTGCGCTTTCCATTAACTTCATAAATAAATTTTTCTAACCACTTCATGAATGCTCTCCGCCTTTTTTATCTTTTTGAAAATGGTGATGATGGTGATGCAGCTTAGGTTTTTTTAGCATTTTATTTGCCAAATATGGCGTGAATATATACGCAACAACTAACGAAGCAAAAAGCGCTACGGGGACATTGTATGGAATCGGTTTCATAAATTCACCCATCATTCCTCCGACAAATGCCATAGGTACCATTGTCAGGATAATAGCAAGTGTTGCAATATTTGTCGGAGCACCAATTTCATCAGTTGCCGTAATCATAATTTCATCAACTTCACGGTCCACAGCATCATGTGCATGCATATGACGATGAATATTTTCAATAACGATAATCGCGGCATCCACCAGCAAACCTAAACTCAGCAAAAATGCAAAAAGCGTAATACGATTAATAGTCTGCCCGGTCAAATAGGCTATAAAAAGTGTGACTGCCAAAATAGCCGGTACGGTAAATGTAACAATCAAAGACTCTTTCCAGCCAAGAGCTATCACCAGTACCACAGCAATAATCAAAATAGTAATTACCAGATGGTGCACCAGTTCATTTACCGCTTCATCCGCACGTACACCATAGTTTCTGGTAACACTATAACCTATCCCCAGCTCTTCCAGCTCTTTTTTGTATTTTGCTGTCAACTCTTCAATTACACCTTCAGCAACAAATACGGCATTGGTACCTTTTAGTTTGGAAACAGTAAGTGTTATCTGCTCTTTTTTAGGTTTAAATGGACCATACGCACTGATATCTTTTGCCTCTTCATGCGTAACACCTTTTTTGATTTTTCGTTCGACAATCTCTGCTTCTTTATAATTTTGAATATCATAAGAAGCTTCCACCGTTGCAACATCTTTTAAATAGATAGGAGAGTTCATATAAGATGCTACAATTACATTTTGAACATCTTCAATACTGTTAATTGCATTTTTTACACCAAAAATTGTCAATTCATTATTTTTTGTGCGCCCTTTTACATCCGGAACATTGACTGCAAGCGCCTGTACAGCTTTCATGATCTGTCCCAGTGAAAGGTGATATCCCGAAAGTTTATAAAGATCAACTTTAATATTGTACTGCTCTTTATGCTCCCCCTTCAGAGTCGTTTTGGAAACATTTTCAACAGAATTAAAATCATTTTGTATTTTACGCACTTCTTTAAAAAGATCAACACGATTCAAAGAAGAACCGTCTTTTAGATAAAAAGCAAATGTCAGAATCGGTACATCGATATCAATATCAAACGGCTTTATCAAAGGCTGCATAGCACCTTTTGGTAATTTATCCATATTCTGCATCACTTTATCATAAAGCTTCAGGTTGGAATCCTCACGATTTTCACCGATTTTATACATAACATTGATAATACCCGCATTATCCGCTGCCATACCGTAAATGTGTTCTATTCCGGAAATCTCACGCAGTTTACGCTCCAGCGGTTTAACGATAATATTGTCAATCTCTTCAGGCGT
Organism: uncultured Sulfurospirillum sp.; assembly: GCA_964651755.1. Classification (GTDB taxonomy): domain Bacteria; phylum Campylobacterota; class Campylobacteria; order Campylobacterales; family QNZT01; genus QNZT01. Next base: position 23,423 of record CAZYZD010000008.1, read on the forward strand.
AGAACCAGGAAGCGGAACAATGATCGTACCACCACTGATGGCAATCTGAGGATCTTCTTCCCTGGGCATTACAACTAGAGAAAGATACCCTACAGCCAGCAGAAAAACTGCCAGAATCGGCGTCAGAGGATTGTATATAAATGCTTTTGCAAGCTTCCCGGCATAATCGGTAACCGGTATCTTTGCAATCTCTTCTTCTTTATTCATGTGCAATCCTTTCTACTCATCAAAAGTGACTTTGGTATAAAGTCCCGGATATACTATTTTTCCCTCTTTATCAAAGGATATTTTTACTTTAAAAGTATGTGTCATTGGATTTGAACTTGGAATAATTGCAGAAATTTCACCTTCGTTATCTATCTGTACGGAAGGTATACTGACATGCACCTTTTTACCAAGTTTGATAAAATGTAAATTCTTTTCAGAAATCTCAGTCACAATACGAAGACGGCTCAAATCTGTGAGAACCATTGCAGGCATACCAGGCATTGCCATTTCACCTGAGTTTATATTTTTTTGCACAATGACGCCGTCATTTGGTGCTTTGACTTTCAGATAGTTATACTGATTCAGAACTTCCTGCAATCTTGCTCTTGCCTGTTGTACCTGTTTCTTGGCAACTTTTACCATATCACGCAGATTTTTTTCCATCAGTTCAATACCCTCAAACTGTGCTTTAGAAACAATACCCTTATCTTTCAGTCTTCGGTTTCTCTGCAAATTCAAAAGAGCATTGCTGTGTTGATTCTGATACATCTGCAAAGATAAAAGAGCTTGTTGGATCGCCAGTTCTACCTGAGCCTTGGCACTGTCAATCTCTTTGGAATCAATCTCATACAAAAGATCACCTTTTTTGACACGGTCACCTTCGGCAACTTTTACATTTTTTACAAACCCCATATAACGGCTTGTGATCATTTTTCTGTTATCTGATACAACAGTTCCCGATAATTCAAGCTTTGTAGCATATGCATATGCACTTAATAAAATCGATATTAGCAATAATTTTTTTATCATGTTCTCTCCTAATAAGCTAATCTATAAACTTCCAGAATTTTCTGGTTTCTGGTATTTTGTGTTTTCAACAAGTTCAACAACTTTTCTATCTGAAGTGACTGTTTGATTACAACATCGTTAATCGATGCCAACCCCTCTTTATACCGCTCCTGATAATTGTTGTAAATCTCCTGTGCAAGTTCCAGCTCTTTTTTCAAACTCTCAACCTGTTTGTCCGCATTTGCAATTTCTGTCGTGATTTTTTTATATTGTAAAGCAATACCTTTTTTGGCAAGTTCAACCTGACGCTTCACTTTTAAACGTTTCAGCTTCTCCTGCTCTACTTTATTCATATCCACTCCACCATTAAAAATATTTAATTTCGCCTGTACACCAACAGTGTATCTGTCATGATCTTTAAAGTTTCCAAGGAAAGTATCATCGCTGCTGCCATACTCGACAAATGCACCTACTTCAGGTTTAAAAGCAGAACTGGTGACATCAATCATTTTAGTCTGTATCTTCAGACCCAATTCCGCTTTTTTGATATCACGATTACGCTTTAAAACATTTTCCAACGGTATTTTACAATCAAAAGTATCCAAAGAAACATGCTTGATAGACTTTACTTCATGATCAAGCAGAAAAGAGAGAAAATCGTAAGAGAGTTCTTTATTCGCTTTTGCCTGAAAAAGCATACGTTCTACATTGGAAAGTTTGGATTCAACTTCAAGAAGATCAGTTTTTTTCGCATATCCCTCTTTTTTAAATTCAATTGTCGCATCACGCAGCTGCATAATATTTTTCTTGATGGTTGTCAAATCTTCAACAAATTTATCCAGCAAAGAGATATCATAAAAAGTTTTTCGTACTTCAAAAGATTTTTGCGCTTCAACCTTCTGTTTATCCAGTCGCGCCATCTTCGCCATATTTTCAGCAATCCTTTTATAGCTTGAAAGTTTGTTGCCTGTATATAGCGGAATCATATACATCAGTTTCAAATCATAGTGATTTCTCGGATCCGGATTATTCAGATTTTCAGGTACCGTAGAAAGGAGTTGTCCCGCCATAGAGGGATTTTGCATCATATTGCTGAATGCATTAAAATCACCGCCTGACATCTGCAATGCCTGTCCTACACCTCCCAAAAATTCATCAAAACCAAAATCGGCAAACGTCGCCTCACGACTTTGCAATTTAAAACCGAAAACATTTCCGGCATCATTGGATCTAAGTCCCATTAGCGTAGCATCTAGTTTACCAAAGTTATAACCATTTGCTACTTTTACACCTAGCTTGGCAATTTTTCTGTCAAATTCGGCAATATCAATTTCGATATTTTGTCTGTTAGCCAACTGTAACGCTTTTTTGAGCGGTAAATTGGTATACGCTTTGGAAGTTTCGAGATCTTCTGCATACAAAAGAGTACAGAAAATGGCAAATAACCATAGATATTTCAGTCCCATCAAATCTCCTGTTTTTATAGAGTAAAAATAGTATAGATTTTACTGGAAAGATACTTATAATTATATTATTGGATGTTGAAATTCCGGGACTTGCAACGTCCCGGAAAAAAGAAAAAAGATTTAAATTATAGCGTAGGATACCCAGTTACATTCAGGAATAGCGGAGAGTTCATTCAGTACTTCTTTGGTGATCTCATCATCAACCAATACAACAGCCAGTGCTGAACCTTTGCCGTCACGTCCAAGTCTAAAATCTGCAATGTTAATATCATGTGCGCTTAATGCAGTTGTAATCTGTGCGATAACACCTCTCTTATCTTCATTTGAGAAAAAGAGCATTTTACCTTTTGGTTTGAAATCAAGTTTGATTTCATTGATATTGACAATCTTTTCATGTGTATCTGAAAAGACAGTCCCACCGATACGAAGACTTTTATTTGCCGTCGTAAGAATGATTTCTATCTTGTTTTTATATTCACTTTGGTTAGGCACTTTCTGGCTTTGCAAATCAACACCCAGCTCTTCAGCTACAAATTCGGCATTAACATAGTTGATTTTCTCACCCATAGCCCCCTTCAATGCACCTACAAGCGCAAATGTACGTAAACTGTCTACATATTCCCCTACGTCACCTTCCGCTTCAACTTTAAAGCTTTTGATATGTCCCATATTGATTTGTGCAGCGAGATAACCAATCTTTTGTGCCAATTCAAGATAAGGCTTGACAAATGAAGGAAGTTCACTCTCTTTGATCGGTAAATTTAATGCATTAGGATAACTGGTACCACGGACTGCATTGATTGCCTGTTCTACTGCCTGTGTCGCGATCTTTTCCTGAGATTCAAGTGTATTGGCACCCAAGTGCGGTGTTACTGAAATATTATCAAGATCCAGCAGTTTATTGTCCGTAGCAGGTTCCTTTACAAAAACATCAATTCCTGCATAGGCAATTTTACCGCTTTTGAGACCTTCATAAAGTGCATCTTCATTGTACAACCCGCCTCTTGCACAATTGATAAGCCGTACACCATCTTTCATTTTTGCAATCTCTTCTGCACCAATCATATCGATTGTCTCTTTGTTTTTAGGCGTATGAATCGTAATAAAATCACAGGCAAGAATATCATCAAAATTTTCCGTATACGCTACACCCATATCCAAAGCTTTGGCAGAATCAATATAAGGATCAAAAGTTACAACATCCATTTCAAATGCAAGTGCACGTTTACCAACACGACTACCGATGTTTCCAAAACCTATAATGCCTAATTTTTTATCTTTTAATTCGATACCATACCACTTTTCACGCTTCCATACACGATCAAGTTTAAGATGGTTGTTTGCATTTGGAAAACTTCTTGCAGCAGCAAGCATATGTGCCATTGTCAATTCTACCGCTGCAATTGTATTTGCAGTCGGTACATTCATAACAATAATACCTTTTTTACTACATCCTTCTATATCTACATTGTCAACACCGACACCCGCTCTTACAATCGCTTTAATATTGTTTGCTTTTTCCAGAAATCTGGCATCCACATCAGTTGAACTTCGTGTAATAGCCACATCATATTCCCCTATAATTTCCAGCAACTTCTCTTTGTCCATATCAGATGCATCCAAAAATTCGATATCCTTTTCCTGAGCAAGGATATCAAGACCTTTTTGATGAATTTTGTCACAGACAATGATTTTTTTTATTTGCATATATTCCCCTAATTTAAATTGATATGATAGATAGTTCGCGGGTAAGCAAAAGTATTTTGCTTCTGGTGCAGATACATCCGATAAATCCAGCTCTCCTTGTCATCAACTTCTTCTAAAAGCGCCTGAAAATCGGAGGGAACAGGCGGTTTTTGATAAGTAAATGTCTCTACTGGTTCAGATGAGATGAAACGATACAACCCAAATAACAACACTATCAACACTAATGTTAAAAAAGTGAAGAGTGTATAAAGATATTTGGGTTCTTGCATCGCTTACTTCAATTGATCTTTAATGACATCTCCAAGTGTAATTTTTGTATCGTCATTATAAGCGTTAAGTGCTTCTTTTTCTTTAATTCTGGCAACTTTTCTTGCAGAAAGTCTGATTCTGTTCTTATCAGTGTCTATAAAAGCAATTGCAGCTTCGATTTCATCACCAACTTGCAAATCCTCCGCTTTTTTCTCGCCAAGATCTTCATGACGAATCAATGCATCGACACCATCTTCAAGTTCTACAAAAACACCAAAATCTTTGATATCTCTTACTTTCGCATTAACAATATCGTTCGGTTTATGATTTTTTGCAAATTTTTCAATAGGACTCTCTTCCAACTCTTTCTTGCTGAGTGAAATTTTCTCATTGTCATGATCGATTCTGACAATTTTCACTTCAACTTCATCTCCCACTTTCAGAAGATCTCTCGCTTTTACACTTCTATCCCATGAAACATCTTCGTTGTGCAAAAGTCCTTCCACACTTCCAATTCTGACAAAAGCACCAAAATCAGTTACAGTTGTAACCGTACCTGTGACAATATCACCGGTTTTATGACTCTTTTTAAATTCATCAAATGGTTTTGGAAGTACATTTTTCAAAGAGACACGCAATTTTTGTTTTTCAAAATCCATCTCTACGATTTCAACATCGATCTCTTCACCCACTTCAAGATAATCTTTTGGATGTTTAATGTTTTTATCCCATGAAATCTCTGAAACATGAAGGAAACCTTCCACATCATTTCCAAGATCAACAAAAACACCGTAAGGTTCGATATTGCTTACCTGTACTTTAACAGCATCACCGACTTCAAGCTGTTCTGCAAGATCATCCCATGGATTTGGTGTTGCCGCTTTGATAGAGAGAGACAGATGACGTTTGGCTTCATCATAACCAATCGCTTTAACAGGAACCACTTCACCCTCTTCATAGAGTTTTGAAGGATTCACAGGACCTTTGTAACTGATTTCGCTGTAGTGTACCAAACCATCTACACCACCTACATCTACAAACATACCGTAACTTGTAATCTTTTTAATGACACCCTCTACCGGCTCTTCACTTGAAAGCAATTTGTCAATAATCTCTTTTTTATTCGCACGATCAGCTTCAATCAATACTTTTCTTGAACCGACAATAGAGTTATTCTCTTTGTCAACTTTAAGTACTTGCAGTTTTACTTTTTTACCGATAGTAGATTTCGTATCTTTCAAATATGCCTGAGATTTCGGTAAAAATACTTCGATTCCCTCATCTGTTTCAACGATAAAACCACCTTTGTTTTTACCAATCACTTTACCTTCGAGAATAACTGGCTCGCCCTCTTCATCATAGTTTTTTACAAACTCTTCTACTTTTTTGGTACGAAGCGCTTTCTTATAAGAGAGTCCCGGTCGCTCATTTCTGTAACCGGTAATCATCACTGTGATTTTATCACCGACATTAAATAACAGATTTCCATCTTCATCTACAATTTCATCACGTCTGAGAATACCCTCCTGCTTCTTGCCCACATCTACCAATATATTATTATCTTCAGGTTTATCAGCAACTATAACACCTTCTACGATATTTCCGCCTTTTTCCTCTTTGATAGAAGCTTCAAACATGGAAGCAAAATCATCCTCATCACCTAAATCCATCGCCTCGATGGCACTTTTACTATGAGCTTTAACGCCCGCCTCATTCAACATCACAATCCTTTTACACTATGTTTTTAAAAATTTTAGCCATTATACAGAAAACTTTCTTATTTTTTCTATGACATTTTGAATAATCCAGTCAGGAGTGGAGGCTCCTGCTGTGACACCACAAAGTTTCTTCTCTTTAAACCATGATTCATCAAGTTCTTCCGGTAACTCTATATGATAACTATCACTACAATTTTTTTGCACTATACTGTAAAGTTGTTTTGTATTAGAAGAGTTTTTTCCTCCGATAACAATCATCACATCTGCCTCTTTAGAAAGCTTATCTGCCGCTTCCTGATTCTCAAAAGTAGCATTGCAAATTGTATTGAAAACACGTACCTCCTTAACATGTTCCATCAAATAGTTAACTATTTTGATAAACTCTTTAACTTTACGTGTCGTTTGTGAAACTACTGCAACTTTCGGTCCTAAATAACACTTTTCAAGGTCACTGGTATCCATTACTACCAAAGGTTCATTAACTGCATAACTTTTTACTCCTTTGACTTCAGGATGCTTTTCATCTCCAAAAATAACAATTTTATACCCCTCTTCACTCATCTGCTGCACAATTTCCTGCGGCTTTGTTACAAAAGGACAAGTTGCATTGATAATCTCTTTTCCACTTTCCTGAAGTTCCTTAAGCTCTTTTTTTACAATACCATGAGTACGAATAATCACTTTATTCGCATTTTTCAACTCATCTATTTCATGTGCAGTTGTAACATTGAAACTCTCCTGCAAACGATTAATTTCATCTTTGTTATGAATAAGAGGACCATATGTATAGGCATTTTTTGAATCTTCTGCAATTTCTATTGCTCTTTTTACACCAAAACAGAATCCATAATTTTCAGCTAATCTAATTTCCAACTTTTACCTCGCTTATTTGGGATAGTAGTGTTATAAAATTCGGAAATGAAGTTTGAATGCAGTCGATATCTCCAATCTCCATACCGCACTTCAGCCCCGCAACGGCAAAACTCATCGCAATTCTGTGATCACCGTGTGAATCAATAGATGCCGGGCGTATTTCACCGCCTGTAATCTCATAACCATCTTCAAACTCTTCCACTTCAATACCGCACAACCGAAGATTTTCCACAACTGTACTGATCCGATCACTCTCTTTGACACGCAACTCTTTTGCATTTTTAACCAGGCTTTTACCTTCAGCACAACTCATGGCAATACTTAAAGCAGGCAATTCATCAATCAACCATGCGATATTTTCTTCCACTGTCACACCATGAAGGGGAGCATACTCGACAACGATATCACCAATCGGTTCATATTTATCCTCTTTTAAAACAAAAGAGACTTTTGCACCCATTTTCTGCAGTACTTTATATGCTTCGATACGGGTATCGTTCAGGGAGAGGTTTTCAAGTACAACCCTGCTCCCGGGAATAATCGCAGCCGCAACCGCAAAGAAAAAACCGCTCGAAGGATCGGCAGGCACAGTAATATCCAGCGGCGAAAGAGGTTTTTGCATCGGAAAAATCTCAATTGCTCCCTCTTTCTCCTCAATCTTTGCCCCCATCCCCCGAAGCATACGCTCACTATGATCACGGCTTAAATGCGGTTCCTGATATGAAGAGAGCTCTTTTGCATTGAGTGCAGCCAAAATCATCGCACTCTTTACCTGTGCAGAAGCAATCGGGGAGTGATAGACAAATCCATCAAGGTTTTCTACCCCTCGAATTGCGATAGGCGCCAGATTTCCATTTTCTCGTCCATCAATCTGTGCACCGATAGTTCTAAGCGGATCTGCAACACGACGCATCGGACGGGAAGCAAGATATTTATCTCCAAAAAGTACAAAAAAACCGGGACGGGAAGCCAAAAATCCCATAAAAAGGCGAATCGCCGTACCGGAATTCCCGCAATCCAAAATAGAGGCAGGCTCTTTAATCTCTTTTGGAGGGGTAATCTTCATAACCTCCCCGTCATCTTCCACCTCAGCACCCAACCCTTTGACTATCTCCAGGGTATTGAGTGTATCTTCCGCTCTGAGATAGTTACGTACCACAGAAGGTCGATCGCTTAAAAGTGAAAAAATTGCACAACGATGTGAAATCGACTTATCCGGAGCAATAGTGTCGATTTTTTGATCAAAAGCTTTGGCAGGTTTTACAGTAAGATAACTCATCTCATCTCAATCCCGAAATGTTCTTTAAGCAAAGAGAGCACCTGATCCATCATGGCACTGATCTCTTCTTCTGTCAATGTTTTCTCATCTGACTGAATCTCAAATCGCACTGTAAGACTCATTTTATCTCCCAACTCTTCACTCTCGTAGAGATCGACAGGATAGAAACATCTGATCTCTTTTGCCAGCATTGGTGTAAGTTTGTCTTTAATCGTATCAAAGCCAATCCCTTTGGGAACCAACAGGGAAAGATCTCTCGTCAATGCCGGAAATTTCGTATACCCCCGGGCAATAACCGTTTCATATTTCAAACCCGAAAAATCTACTTCACACAGATATGTTCGCGGTAAGTCAAACGCTTTCTCTGCATTTGCATGCACCCGCGCCATATAACCTATATCTTTACCATCAACAATCACTCTGGCATGTTCATAAGGGCTGAAAAGCGCAGATTCATCCTCTGCCTTTTTCAACTCAAACACTCCCAAAACTGCTGACATTTTATCTGCAAATGCAAAAAAAGTGATCTCTTCAGGTTTTCCATGATTTTGCAAACTGGCATCTTCCATATTTCCACTATAGATAAATGCCATCTTTTCAGACTCCTGGCGTTTTGCATCAACCACCCTGCCCAGTTCAAACAGAGCAACCTTTTTTCTTCCGTTTTTCAGATTATTTGCAGCTGATTCAAGCAGATGTATTACCAGCGTAGTACGCAGTGTATTGAGTTCTGCAGAGATAGGGTTTGATAAATCAAGTCCCTCATCCAAAACTTCCAAATTATATCTTTCCAATATTTTTTTATTATCAAAAAAGTAGTGCACCGACTCAAAAAAACCTGCACCTGCTGCTCTGCTTCTGTATTTTATACGCTTTTTATACAAATCAAATGTCGCATTCAAACGACGCTTTTCAATAATCTCCAGTGGTTTGGAAACAATATTGTCAATCCCGATAAACCGGACAATCTCTTCAATAATATCCTGTTTATGTACAATATCAGTCCGAAAATCAGGTATTTCTACAATCAAATAGTTATCCTGTTTTTTACATGAGATATCTAATCTGCTTAAAATAGCCATTACTTGACTGAGAGCAATTTTCTGACCAATAAAATTTTCAATAAAATCATGCGAAATCTGCAATATCTTCTGCTCTTTTGGTGCAAAATATTGCTCTTCAGATCTGTAAATTCTTGCTCCGCAATTCTCCCAGATAGTATCACATAAAAAATCGAGTCCAAGATAGAGATCTGTTTCACTGCCTCTGGAAGTATTGTAAAAAAGATCGTCTGCTTCAACTTTTTGCTCCATCTTCAAAGTAGAGACAAGAGCAGGGTCAATATAACTTGCTTCAAGAATCAAATGCCGCCCTTTTGGCTGAGAAAATGTTTCATTTTGATTAAGACCTATCTCAGAAAGAAGCATACTCCCACAATAAAGCGCATTAATACCATTTTGCTCTTTTTTCAGTGTCAAAACAACTTTTCCTTCGTCATTATAGAGCTGATCAAAGTCATACACCCGGAGTATCACACCTGTAGTATGCATCGCATATGTCAATTTCTGATGTAAAGCACGCTGGGTATACTTTCCGACACAGGCGATACGAAAAGCTTCCAATAAAACACTTTCACAAGGTTCATATTCAGCAAAACGGTAGACAACATTTGCGTCCGGTTCTCCTGAAATATTTAATTGCAATATTCTTAAAATACCGCGTCTGTCCTCTTTATAGCTTCGTTCATATAAACCTACATCTTTATCATACGCAGCAGCCAAATCTCTCGCCACACCGCGGATACTGAGACAATCCCCACGGTTTGCCGTCAGTTCAATATCGATAATATCATCATTTAAAAGAGGATAGGTAGAGAGTTCCCTTCCAAGTTCCAGCTCACCGATACTCTCATCCAGCACCATAATGCCGTCATTCATCTCAGGCAATCCAATCTCGCTTGAGCCGCAAATCATACCGTTGGACTCGACACCTCTGAGTTTTGCTTTTTTGATCACAAAACCATTTCCAAGATCTGCACCGATTGTCGCAACCGCCACAGTCTGACCTGCCGCCACATTTTTGGCACCGCAGACAATCTGTGTTGTTTCTGTCCCGATATCTACCTGACAAACATTAAGCTTGTCCGCATCGGGGTGTTTTTCACATGAAAGCACTCTGCCCACAACCACTTTTTCGGGAATACGAAGTTTCTCTACAGAATCTACTTCCAGCCCTATACTGTTAAATGTTTCACAAAGCTCTTCTGTGCTTTTATCTTCAATATCAATCCACTCTTGTAACCAATTTCTCGTAACTATCATCTAAACTGCTCCAGTAAGCGCACATCACCCTCAAAAAGTGAGCGCAAATCTCCTATCTGGTGTATGAGCATCGCGAAACGCTCCACACCCAGCCCGAAGGCATAACCGCTGACATTTTCATATCCGACAGCTTTAAATACATTTGGATCGACCATACCTGATCCAAGCACTTCCAGCCAGCCTGTTTTAGAGCAGACACGACACCCTTCCCCTTTACAGAAAATACAGCTGATATCCACTTCCGTACTTGGTTCTGTAAACGGAAAAAAGCTGGGACGAAAACGCACTTTGACATCACCGAACATATACTTCAAAAAGTCTTCCAGAATCCACTTTAGATTGGCAAAAGAGATTTTCCCCTCCGCATCGACCATCAACCCTTCCACCTGATGAAACATCGGCGTATGCGTCAGGTCAAAATCGCGTCTGAAAACACTGCCCGGACTGATCATACGTATAGGCGGCTGTGTGCTTTGCATCGTTCTGATCTGTACCGGAGATGTGTGTGTACGAAGCACCATACCGTCATTGAGATAGAAGGTATCCTGCATATCACGCGCGGGGTGATGTTTGGGAAGATTGAGCGCTTCAAAGTTATGAAAGTCATCCTCTATAAAAGGTCCCTCTTCAATAGAGAAGTTCAACGCCACAAAATAGTCGATGATTCTGTTCATCGTTTCCATCACCGGATGGAGTGCACCCGAAGTAGACTTGCCGTGGTACATCGTCACATCGACACCATCTTTTGCCATCATTTCACTGATCGCTTCTGCTTCAAGAATCATCTTTTTGGCATCAAAAAGCTCTGTAAGTTTTGCTTTCATGATGTTGAGATTTTTGGCAAACTCTTTTTTCTCTTCGTTTGGCACCTCTTTCATTTTGGCAAACTGCGCCGCCAAAACACCTTTTTTCCCGAAGATCTCTATACGCACCGATTCAAGCGTTTTGAGATCGCCTGCCTGTTTGATTTTCTCTTCTAAACTTTCCATAAACTGCCTAAAATTTTTTGTTGCATTGTAATGAAAAATGGATTAAGGGAAACTATATTACTATACTCTTTTAACAATAGACTTCTTATAAAAGCATGACAAGAGGCTCAGACCATCGGGAGGATTTGTCCTCGAAGGAATGCTTTTATAAGAAGTCTAATCTTCACAAAGGAGCCTCTAATGTGTATATTCTGTAAAATCGTTAACGGCGAAATGTCCGCCAACAAGATTCATGAAAATGATGACTTTTTAGCATTTCATGATATCTTCCCCAAAGCCCCCGTGCATATTCTCATCATTCCCAAAGAGCATATTGAAAACTTTCAGTCTGTTTCGCCTGAAACTATGGCAAAAATGACACCTTTTATCCAGGAAGTGGCAAAGATTCTGGAACTGGATGAAAACGGATACCGACTCATCACCAACAACGGTCCAGACGGTGGTCAGGAAGTACCGCATCTGCACTTTCACCTGCTTGGCGGTACCAAACTCAAATGGCCTCAGATGGCAGAAGATGCCGCGAAGAAAGCACTGTAACCGGAAGGTTCAGTGCGGTTTGAAAGCACCTGTGCCAATAACGCATTGCGGTTTTCAAAAAGTGTTGTTGCCTCAAAAAGTTCTGTATCAGTCGGATTTTTCAAACCATAAATCTGGTTAAACTGATCCAGAATCGAGGTAAAGTTATTATCATCTGACTGAAAAAAGAGACGGTTAAGCTGCAAAGAGAGTTTGCCAAGCTGCTGTTGTTCCTCATCGTCCAATGCCGTAACAAAAAGCGTTGAAAAATTGCTATTTCCCAGTCTGCTGAAAATATCTGTCTCATTTTGACTGCTGTTACTGTACCCCAGCAAATTGTTTACCGCCTGAGAAATGACATACTCATTCAGTGCTGTTTCAATTTCGGGAAATCTCTTTTCCTCTCCCTCTTGTATATATTTTTTGACATAGTCGCTGAAATAGCCGTACAACGACTCATAACTTTGTGTCCCACCTGTTGGCAAAAGCAGCTGCAGCTTCTTCTGAAGCGACGCTAACTCCTCCTGCTGTTCACCGTTCAAAGATGCGGGAAGTCCAAAAGTTGTATCGAAGAAACTGTCTGTCTCATAGATAGAAAAAAGATTTTTTGCATCCGAAGAGAAGTTGACACTGTCTGCACTCCCTTTTTGGAGAACCTCCGCCAGCTGCTGCGGCTTGATACGTGACGATAACGCCTGTAGATTTTGTGTGCTGACAATCTGTGAAATTGAATCTGTAAATAGTCCCATACCCTGCTCCTGCTGACATGATACCATATTTTACACTGGTCTAAAAAATTTTATCATATAGTATCACGACTATCTACTTGCCTCCCATTCCCAACGAAGAAGAGAGTAGATGTTGGCATCCATCTTTACGCCATTGACTAAAATATCTTCCCGAAACACCCCTTCATGTACAAATCCGAGTTTCTGCGGGATATTGCAGCTTCTCTCATTTGTTGTCGCACACCGGATATAGATTTTGTTGCACGCATAGTAACCAAATCCTATCTCAAGCATTTTGGAAATCGCCCGTCGCATAATCCCCCTCTTATGATATGCACTATCCAACCAGTACCCCAGTTCTCCCTTTGCCGTATCGTTTGGCTTGTTTTTCAGGTTCAGCAGTGCCACATTTCCGACAAGCACACCTTTGTAAAAGATCACACAGGTAACTTCTGACAAATCAGCATACTTCTGCATCGCAGAGCGGATAAAAGCCCTGGTATCCTCCACACTTTTACTGTTTTCTATCCAGACCAGCCACTTTGAAAAAAGTTCCCTGTTACGATCAACAATCTCAAAAACAGCATCGGCATGAGAAGGGTGTATAAGCTCCACAGAGACCTCATCATCTACTTTAATCCCAAACATCTTCAGCCTTTAACTTCTCATAACACTTCTGCATCAACGCCGCTTCCAGACCGGCGCGTTCTGCTTCATGAACAATATAACCGCTCAAACTCTCCAGCTCTGTCCTCTTTCCGGCTTCAAAATCCAGCTGCATCGAAGTTTTGGAACCCTTCGGCAGATTTTCCGCCTGTTTGATCACTTTTGCTATATCTTTTTCCTCTATCGGTATACCTTTGGCATTTGCCACGCTTTTGATCTCTGTCAGAAGCTGATCGACTTCATCCCGATATTTGGCAAATACAACATCCATAGGCTCTTTATGGTAAGCGGTCAGGGTGGCAAAAGTTGCGATGAAAAGATACTTCTTCCAGCAATCATATGCTGCATCTTTGCTGAGTTTGGCTTTCAACTGACTCTCCTGTAAAACCTCTGCCAAAACTTCCATCTTCGGCACAATCTCCTCTGCTCCGAAAACAAGATAAAAGAGCGGAGACTTTTTACGGATAACCCCCGGACGCTCGATATGTGAGATAATATAAACACACCCCTCGCAGATGATTCCCGTTGCAAGATAGCCGGCTATCACCTCCCGGTGCCCTACTCCGTTTGCAAGCGGGATAATCAACGTTTCCGCATCGATATGTGCAGAAACCAATGCACATGCACTTTGAAAATCATAGCTTTTGACTGTCAGGAAAACAACATCAAAAACCTCCTCCTTTTCAGGCGGATCAGTATCGGGATACACAGTAAACTCTTCCTCCGCATCCAGCACTTTCAACCCCTCTTTTCGGATCATCTCAAGGTGTTTTCCCCTGGCTAACAGTTTCACATCGGCTTTTCCGTGCCGCGTCAGTTTCGCAGCCAGATAACCACCTACCCCGCCGCCGCCGACTACGGCTATTTTCAACTTTTTCATACTTCAAATACTCAGTACATGCTCTTTAAGGACAACTGTGTAAAAAATTCCTTTAAAAACATCTGTCTGCTCGACATTGCCTGTAACCTCAACAACATACTTGTTCTTTTCATGAGAGATTACACTCGCTTCAAATACCACAATCTCCCCTGCTCTCACCGGTGCCAGAAATTTCGATTCACTCTTTGCCAGTACAACATTGGGATCGTTCACCGCTGCCATCGCCGCAAAATCCGCTGCACTGAAACAAAAACCGCCGTGCACCAACCCCTCTTCATCAGCACGCATGAGATCGGTGGTTTTGAGTTCGACTTTGGCATACCCCTCTTCCAAAAGCACCACTTCACCGCTTAAACTATGATCTATTTTCAAATGTGTTTTCAGTTCCATCATATCCTCCTTTTTCAATCACTATTATATCACGCTTGCTCTTTTCAGCATATTTCTTGAAAGCTATTTAATTATTAATAGTAATAGAAAAATCCTACTATTTTCCAAAGGGGTTCTTTTGTATTTTAATATAGTAATATACAATATCGTTTTGCCGATATATAAAGTATTATCAGGAGTTTCTATTAGCATGAACAAAACAACAATATATACAATATTTCTTTTTTCAGGACTCTTTTTCCTCCTTTTTGGTTGTGAAAACAGCAGAACGTCTACGTCAGTACAGAACCTTCATTTTGGCAAACTTTTACCGCCACCGGAAAATAAAATCTACTTCGGTGCCTATGCTGACTTCGGTGATGCAGAAGATGGTGTCACACTTGCCAAAATCACAGACTTTGAAAACCTCGCAAAAAAGAAAATTGCCTGGGCTTATTTCTCCAACCAGTGGGCAGGAGGCATACACTACCCAAAAGAGCAAATACACCTTGTCTACAGTGCAGGCAAAATTCCTTTTATCCGTTTGATCCCCCGAATCGACAACGGATCAAATGAAGATCATGAAGACCCTGTCTATAAGATGCAGCGTTTTATCGACGGTGCTTTTGATGATGAACTAAGAGCGTGGGCAAGAGCGGCAAAAGAAGACACCATTCCCCTGCTTCTGGACTTCGCCCCCGAGATGACAGGATTCTGGATGCCATGGAGCGGGCTTAACTGCGGAGCCGGTACCACAGACGGCTATGGCGATCCCGACTATCCTGATGGACCGGAACGCTATCGTGATGCCTACAGACATGTCATCGACATCTTCCGAAGCGAAAATGTACAAAATGTCACCTGGTTTTTCCACCCCGACATTCAGCGTCTCCCGGATGAAGAGTGGAACAGCGCAAAATACTACTATCCCGGCGACGACTATATAGACTGGATAGGACTAAGCATCTACGGTGTACAATTTCAGGATGAAGCGTGGATCTATTTTTCCGATTCTTTACAACAGTATGGAAAACTTATTCAGGAGATTACCAATGCAAATAAACCTATTGCCGTACTGGAGTTTGGTGTAACCGACGGACGCAGCGACGGTACGAAGACAGCATGGTTTGAAGATGCCTTTGCCAACATCATCGACAATCCCTATTTCAAAATCAGCGCTATCTCCTACTGGCAGGAAAGCTGGGTCAATCCGGACGGTACAAAGACAACTATCAAAATAGACTCTTCTCCGGAAAGCCTTTCAACATTTAGAAGATTGATAAAAAACGATATATTTATCTCAAACTGTACCTTTGAAACATTAAAGGAATAAAACCGGCAAAGCCAATCGGCTTTTTAAAATTTAAACACTTCATAGATAAATTTAGGATAGAATTGGTAAAACAAAATTCTATTTTAAATTTAAATTTGGATAGCCGCAACATGAAAAATAGTAAAAAATTAGTAAGTCTCTTCCTTGCAATCATTTTTACTATAAATTTGTACTCCGACCAGATAGATGAAAATAAAAAAATACTCTATACAAATCTTATTGGGAGTGCAACTATCATCACGTGGGGTATCTTGAACTGGGACTATGGCAAACGCGCTATGCACACATCAAGTGAAGGTTGGTTCGGGGAAAATACTAAATATGGCGGTGCCGATAAACTGGGACACTTTTATACTACTTTCGCCCTTTCGCACTATTTTTCCTATCTTTACAAAAGTTTTGGTTTTGATGAGAACAAAGCCATCAGAGAAGGCGCTATATCTTCACTTATTTTCAATACTGTCATGGAAGTTGGAGACTCTTTCAGTGATTATGGTTTTTCGTATGAAGATTGTATCATGAACCTTTTAGGAGCATATGCAGGATATTATCTGCTGCAACATCCACATGTTCATGATATTGTCGATATCAGAATCGAATATAAGCCAACAGAAAAAATCAGACATGGCGATAGTTACGATATTTTAACCGATTACAACGGTATGAAATTTTTAACAGCCATAAAATTTAACGCAATTGAAACCTTCAAAGATACATTTATGAAATATTTTGAGTTTCATGTAGGGTACTATACCCGAAAAGAGAGTGGCGCAGTCGAAAGAACTCCTTATGTTGCGATCGGAATCAACCTGTCACACCTTTTACAACCTGTAAGCAAAAAAGCAAGTAACTTTTTGCATTATTATCAAATACCGTATAGTTACCTGCCTTTTGAATAGTATTGCATTTTTCTTATCTAAATGTTCCCATAGCCGGTTTTCCACCTACATATAGTGAATCAACAACTTCCATAAGATCCAAATCAACTTTTACAAAACGTGCCTCTTCTGTTAAAAACATATAAAAATATTTTGCATCTTCTGAAACAAAATACTCTGGATGCGCCTGAATCGTTGTTTTTCCAACTTCAGAATCAGGTAAATCACTAACTTCTATATTTTTGATAAAATGACTACATTTTGTATCGTACAGAGTTATAAATTTATCTTTATGGTTGATAGTAATCGCCAAATCTCTTTCAGGTACCATCATAGTATGCCCTGCACCTTTACCAGCAAGAAGCATACTTTTTACTTTCATCGTATCATAATCAACAACAAACATTACACCCTCTTTTGAGCCAACATACAATAAAGTATCATTTGCCACAAAATCACCATGATGCGCACCCATCTGAGGAATAGAAACATCTTTATTTACCAGACAAACTTTGGAACAGCGCTTCAAACCAACTCCCTCTTCAAATACAAGCTCCCTGACACTAGGATACTCCGTATCTGAACCTTCATTTATAAGATAATACCTATCCATTTTACCCATATAATTTTCTCTAGGTACCAAATGATGAGCAGTTGTTGAAGTGCATATTGTATTCAATTTTTTTGTTACCCACTCATTTTTTTCATTTTTACAAATTTTATAAGTAGTCAATCTCTTTCTAGCTCTATCTATAAGCACAAAATGGTTTTCATTCAACCAATAAGGATGCCCACAGGCATGTGTTCCATTGGCTGAATCAACCGGCGCAGTAACGATATCATCTCCCACCACCGCAACAACCTGGTCTGTATATATATCTATGATACTAATCATAGGTTTATTCATACCCGACACAGCAACAAGTCCCAATTTTTCATTGAGTGCATCGGCACTTCTTGGAAAATGCTGCAATGTAATTGTCTTTGTAATATGCATACTTTCCGCATCAATTACATCTATAGCATTGCTTCCTCTATTTGAGACATATAATTTAGGTACTATTTTAAGATTTGCTACAGTATATGTAATCTCATGTCCTGTATAGTTTTCCGACGCATATAGTTGCTCCATATTTTCAATATCAACTATGATTACTTTATTGTTTTCTTTGTCACCAAAAAAAGCTTTTACCGATTCTTCTGAAGTTGTATTACCTTCAGAAGAAAGTTTTGGAGTTAAAGTTGTTGAATGTACGGTACTACTTTCTGAAAAAAGAGCCGATGGCTTAACCTGTACCGCTGATGTTTCTTGTTCAAGACTTTTATCTGATAGAGTATTTGAGCTTTTACCACATCCAGAAAGAAAAAGCATTGATAACAATATAGTTGAGGATAGAAAAAGATGTGTTTTCATTAGTTTGTCCTAGGATAGAAATTATAGTATGCGAATAATAATCCCGAGGAACTTAATTAATTATTAATTATTTTTGAAGAAATATAACTAGAATTAATATGTAAAATTTTTTTCTTTTTTATTTATTTAGTATTAAAATCTATTTCTCAAAAAATTCAGCATATTTAAACTTTGATTATATCAATAAAATAAAGTAAAATATAATTTTTTTCTTCTTTTGTGTAAATATGAAACATTTTTATGCACGGGTGCTCTATATTAATAAAATATAACGCACTCTTTCGCTTTTATCCATTCTTCAACCAACTTATACCATAATGCGAAAAATTTTTAAAAGGAAGGTCATGAAGCACCCAAAAGGGTTTGGCAAACGCTACTTTTCACTTACAGCCATACAAGCCTATGCCGTTGCACCCAAACTTCATGCCATCTCTTCCGCCTTCGTACTCTACCATACTTCCCATCATCCTGATGGCGAAGAGAAAGAAGAAGATCCGCCGCCGGAACTTCTGGAGGGTACTTCATGTACTCTCACACAAAAGCCCTGCCACTGTAACTGTTACTTTCGTGCACGCACCAAACTTCTTCTAAAACTGGTCAGGCGCATCCCAAAATGCAACTGCAAGTGCCGTTTTTTCAGCTTTCGCCGTACCGGTACGCACCCTCCTTCCACTTTATCTTTTTAAACTCAACACAATAAATCAGCACTAAAACAAGCATAAGAAAAAAAGATAAAGGATTAACTATGTTTAAAAATTACACTATCGGATTTCCACGCATCGGTGAGCAACGTGAGCTTAAATTTGCCCTGGAAGCGTACTGGAGCGGCAAAGAGCCGTTTTCATATGTTCAGGATATCGCCACAGCACTCAAAATACGCCACTGGAACTACCAAAAATCAGCAGGAATCAATCTAGTCAGTGTCGGGGATTTTTCACTTTATGACAATATGCTCGACACCGCCGTCATGCTAGGGGCAATCCCAGCACGTTTTCGCGAAATCGAAGACAACACTGAACGTTACTTTGCAATGGCAAGAGGCGATAAAAACAAAGTCGCAATGGAGATGACCAAATGGTTCAATACAAACTACCACTACATCGTCCCGGAACTCTCAAGCAGCGATACCTTTAGACTTGACAGCAGTAAAATCATTAATGACTACAAAGAGGCAAAAGCGCGGGGTTTCAATGCTAAAATCAATCTTATCGGTCCTATCACTTTTCTGGGACTCTCCAAAAAGATAGACCGCGGTGAAACCTATGAACTACTTGGCAAAATCCTTCCGCTCTACCAGGAACTTCTCACACAGATCGCCGAACTAGACAATGAGATAATCGTACAAATCGACGAGCCTATCTTTGTCACAGGTGTCGATACAGCGGTACTTGGACTTGTCAAAAGCAGTTATGATACTCTCGCAAATGTAAGCACAAAGATCAAAATCATCGTCACTACCTACTTCGAACACAGCAACGAAGCAACCAAAATCCTCGTACATACGCCCATTTACGGACTTGCTCTCGACTTTGTCTATGGTCACAAAAATATTGATATGCTTGAAACAATCGCCAAAAGCGGCAAAAAACTGATCGCAGGTATCGTCGACGGGCGTAATATCTGGATAAACAATATCCCAAAAAGCATCGACATACTTACCCAAATATCAACAATCGTACCAAAAAAGCATCTGGCTGTCAGCACTTCATGTTCTTTACTGCATGTACCATTCAGCCTCAAATACGAACAAAAAATGGATAAAGAGATCAAATCCTGGCTCAGTTATGCAGTCGAAAAGCTACATGAAGTCCAACTCATCTCCAAAATCTTCTTTGATGAACTGGAAAATCTCAACCCAAATGAAAAAGAAAAACTCGAAGAAAATATCACCATCAATATCAACCGCAGTGAATCGCTGCGCATTCATGACAAAGCAGTTTTGGAACGTGTAGCAACACTCGATAAACTCGAACGCGAGATGCCATTTGAGAAGCGAATCAAAATCCAACATGAAACATTAGCATATCAACCTCTGACAACCACTACAATCGGATCATTTCCACAGACACCCGAAGTCAGATCAGCACGACGACAATACAAAAACGGCGAAATTGACGAAACAACCTATAAAAAAGCGATGCAAAGCTACATCGATGAATGTATCAACTTTCAGGAGGAAATCGGACTGGAAGTACTAGTACACGGAGAACCCGAACGCAACGATATGGTTGAATATTTCGGTGAGCAACTCAAAGGATACGGTTTCAGCCAAAACGGATGGGTACAAAGCTACGGAAGCCGCTGTGTCAAACCTCCATTTATCTACGGTGATATCAGCCGCCCCAAACCAATGACCGTCGAGTGGATCACATACGCCCAAAACAAAACCGACAAAATCGTCAAAGGAATGCTCACAGGTCCCGTTACCATCCTCAACTGGTCGTTCGTACGTGATGACAAACCGCGAAGTGAAGTGAGCAAACAGATCGCTGTTGCCATCAGTGACGAAGTAGACGACCTCCAAAAAGCGGGAATCAAAATCATCCAGGTCGATGAAGCCGCCTTCAAAGAGGGGTACCCGCTAAGAGCAGAAAATATCCCAGAGTATGAAAGCTGGGCAGTCAGAGACTTCAAAATCTGCGTCGCAAAAGCAAACCCCCAAACCCAAATCCACACCCATATGTGCTACAGCGAGTTCAACAACATCATACACACTATCGAAGCGATGGACGCCGATGTCATCTCCATAGAAACAGCCAGAAGCGGTAATGAACTGCTCAAAATTTTCAAAAAACATGGTTACAAACAGGAGGTAGGACCAGGAGTCTACGACATCCACTCCCCAAGAATCCCCAGCGTTGAAGAGATTGTCGCCCAAATCCGCGCCCTCCTGGAAGTCCTGCCAAAAGAGCAACTCTGGATCAACCCCGACTGCGGACTCAAAACCCGCAAATGGGAAGAGGTAAAACCTAGCCTCAAAAATATGGTCGAAGCAGTCAGAATCGTGCGAAACTCTATCGATTAAACTACCTTCCCCCTCACCTTTTTGGGTGAAGGGGGAATTAAAATCACCCCTTCCTGTTCAATGAACACTTTGTTTGTTATTGCCCGTATTTGCCAATTAGCACACACTTTGTATGTTAATACGCCGAAAACCGGCAAAACTTACAAGTAGTTTTGTCATATTTTATTTACTTTTCCGATAGATAAAT
>CAZYZD010000009.1:0-40563 GCA_964651755.1 uncultured Sulfurospirillum sp.
AAACATTTAAGATAGCCCGCGGCTTGCAGAGTAGCAGATTTATCTATATTTTCTATAAATATAAAAAGAGGCTATGCTAAGCAGGATGACAGGAAAAACAATGCCTGCTTCCGGAGAGAGTGCACCGTTGGCAGCGATTTTGGCAAGTGTGAAAAATATGCCCCATATCACTAATGTACCGAATATTACCAGTGTGGTAAAGAGTGAGAGGTTTGCACCTCTGTGCTGTATGGGGAAGAGAAAGAAAAGTCCGAAAACAACAATCGGTGCCAAAAGGGGGAAAATAGTCATTGTATAAAGATTTGCCCGGATTTTGTCTGTTTTAAGTCCCTGTTGGTTTAGTAGTCTCAGTGCAGAAAATGAGTCTTGAATGGTTAGTTTTGGACTGGTCTGAAATAGTGTATCTATAATACGCGGTGTAAAGCCGTAAAGTACACCTTTAGACTTATATTTTTTGATCTCTAGTTTGCTTTCTATTGGATGAAGGGGGTCTATTTTAGGAATTTCATAGAGGGTGATTTCTTTAAGTTCCCAGTGATCTTTGACAAATTTTCCATATTTTGCGCCAATTACTTCAATCAGATGGGTTCCGTCTGTTTTGAAAATTTTCATATTTGTACCGGTTTTTTTGTGAGGATGAAGTTTTTCGATATAGGCGTAATCATTGCCTGATTTAATAAAGATAGATGAAGTGATGGAGCTGATTGTTCCTCTTTTACGGATATTGTACGCTGTTTCATGTGTTTGGGTAAAGTAGGGAAGGGTATTGAGTACGATATAAAAGAGGGTAATACCTGTTGCAATATAGATAAATGGTTTTGAAACTCTGGTTTTACTTACGCCAAGTGAATAGAGGGTGAGAAGTTCATTGCTTTTGATAATTTGCAACATTGCCATCAGCAGGGCAAAAATAAGTGTCAATGGTATGGTAAAGTTGATAAATTCGAGAAATTTATTGACAGTATAGAGAATCTGCAAGTTTGCCGAGTCAGGCAGCTTTTTCAGATTTTTGAGCATATCGAAACCGACAAAAAAAAGTTCAAAAGCAACAAAGAGCAGTATGATCTTTTTAAAATAGAGTCTGGCTAGAAACTTTTGGTAGAGTAGCAGATTATTGAGTTTCATGTGCAGTAGTTCATTTTTGCAGGATATTTGTTTTGTATGGTTTTAATATCTGTTTTTGTAAGTTCCTGTGCAATTTCCGCTGCTTTTGTAACAACTTTTTCCACGCAGGGAATCTCTTCTTTTGCAAAATCACTCAGGACATGTTTGATTACATCTTTGCCATGGGGTGGTCGTGAAATACCGATACGTATACGGTCATATTCATTGCCGACAAGCGCATCTATTGATTTGAGTCCGTTATGTCCGCCGCTGCTGCCGCCATGTTTGACTTTGATTCTGCCAAGTTCGATATCAAGTTCATCATGAAGTACGATAATCCGGGATGTTTTATAGTAACGTGATACAGCCAGTACGCTTTCTCCGGAGAGGTTCATAAAAGTAAGCGGCTTTAAAAGAAGCAAAGAACCGGATTTGTAAAGTGCACCTTTAAAAGTCGCTTTGGTAATATTTTGGGGAGAAAGGTCATCAATGAGTTTATCGATGACCATAAAACCGACGTTATGCCGGTTATTTTTATATTTGTCGGTGGGGTTTCCTAGTCCGACTATCAGTGTCATATGCTGTAATTATTTCGCTTTGATAACACCAACAACAGAAACTCTGTCAGCTTCCATGATTTTCACATTCTCAGGTACTTGAATGTCTCTTACAAGTACAGAGTCACCTACGTCAAGATCTGTTACATCAAGTTCAAATGCATTTGGAAGATCTTTTCCTGCACATTTTACCAGCAATCTCTTTTTAGAGTAGATCAATACACCTTTGTTTTTAAGACCTTTTGGTGTTCCTACCGCTTTTACCGGTACAAGATATTTAGATACAACGTCATCTTGAACGATACGAAGGTCTACATGAAGCAGCTGCATTGTTACAGGATCTTTTTGATACTCCTGGATTACAACTTTAAGCTCCTGATCTCCAACTTTTACAGGGAATGCAAGTGTCTCTTTTGCTCTTACAGCTTTGATAAATTCGTTTGATTTAAATGCTGCATTGATATTTTCGATCCCTTTCGCGTAAATGTTGGCGATTAGATAACCATCTCGTCTCAAAGCTTTAGTCGCTTTTTTACCGATACTATCTCTAACGATACCTTCTAACATTATAGTGTCCTTTGTTTGAAATTAAGGGGGCGATTATAGGAAAAATCAGCTGAGAAAAGGCTTTAATTACGCCGGTTCTTCAACTTTAAGATCGATCATAGCACTATCAAGCCCCTCTTCATAATGATTTTTATGATTGAAATTGTCAAGTTTCATTTTAAGATCGCTTCTGTTGGAAGCATTGACCAGTGCTTCTTCTTCATCGATAATATCTCTGGAGTAGAGATCCAGTAGTGCCTGATCAAAAGTCTGCATTCCGTAGATATCTTTACCCTCGGCAATAGCATCGGTGATTTCACTGTCTCTGCCATCTGCAATGAGTGATTCTATACGGGCATTTCTAAAGAGTATTTCAATGGCAGCAGCACGTTTGCCATCTTTGGTTTTAACCAGCCGTTGTGATAAAACACCCTGCAGGGTCGCTGCAAGTGACATACGGATTTTATTTTGCTCATTTCCAGGGAACATACCGATAATCCTGTTGATCGTATCTTTTGCGTCAACTGTATGGAGTGTAGAAAGTACAAGGTGACCTGTTTCTGCCGCATGCATCGCTGTTTCGATTGTTTCCATATCACGCATCTCACCAACCAGAATAATATCGGGATCTTCACGCAGCGCTGCACGCAATGCCGTTGAAAAGTTGAGTGCATCCTGTCCGATAGCGCGTTGATTTACCAGAGATTTTTTGTCCTGATAGACAAACTCAATAGGATCTTCAATGGTGATAATATGTTTGCGGTGGGTAGTATTAACTTCGTCTATAATCGATGCAAGGGTTGTTGATTTACCGCTTCCTGTAGGTCCTGTAACCAGTACCAGCCCACGTTTAAGATTAATAAGATTACGAATACTTGGGGGAAGTTTTAACTCTTTCATTGAAGGAATTTTAACGGGAATTACACGAAAAACAGCAGAGACACCCTCTGTCTGAAAAAACATATTGCCACGAAAACGGTACTGGTCGTTGAGTTTAAAATTGAAATCGACATTTTTTTGGTCTACCAGTTCCGCAAAACGGCTTCTTAGAACCTCTTTTGCCAGTTGAATGCCGTCACTGTGCGTAAGCACTTCATTTGAAAGGGGCATCATTTCACCGTTAATACGACCTCTGTAGACAGAACCGCTTTTGAGATGGAGGTCACTGCCTCCATGTTTGATTAATCCGCTGAGATAAAACTTCAGTTTTTCCAGCATTTTAAAATCAAGTTTTTCAACATCTACATGTTTTTCCTGACGTAAATCTCTGCTTGTTACCATAGGGTACTATCCTTTTTCCAGTTCTTCCAAAATCTCTTTAAATGCAATTTTAAAAGCGTCTAATCCCTCTTCCAGAAGGGTGTTGTATATTGCTTTAATATCGATATTTTTTTCTTCTAATAGAAGAAAAAAGTTTTCTATGATCTCTTCTTCTATCGGTTTTTTTGTCTGTTTGATACCTGTTTGGACAAAAGCATCGATTGTCTCCAGCGGTGCAGTGTTGACAGAGTTCTCATATAGCAACTCAGTAACATAATACGCTTTTGGCAAATCGTTACCTTTGACACCGGTACTTGCAAAGAGCGCTCTTACATTGGGAAGCGCCCATTTTTGAATGTTATAGTAGATTTTGGTCGCATTATAGATACCCAATAGTGCTGTCGGTATCTCTTTTTCGAGAAAGAGGGCATCCATTTTGCGATCAAATCTACTGACAAATATACTGATGACAGCTTTTGGCAGTGGTTTTTCCGGATTGGTGTCACTAAAAATAGTACTTCCTTTTGCAAATGCTTCCATACAACTGTTTGCCTGATCCGGTGAGAAGATCAGTGTTGCATTGACATTGATGCCTTTACTCAGGAGTACCTGCATTGCTTCATAACCAGCATCAGTTGCCGGCACTTTAATCATAACATTGGGACGATTGATAGAAGTAAAGAGTCTTACTCCTTCTTCGATTGTCCCGATTGTATCATTGCAAAGTGCGGGATCAACTTCAATGCTGATAAAACCGTCATCACCTTTTTCATAAAGGTTCAATAGTAAATCGGCAGAAATCTGAATATCTTTTATAGCCAGTGTTTCATATATTTTTTTTGGATCTTCTCCTTTTAACTTTTCGATATCTTCTTTATATGCAGCAGATGAGAGAAAAGCACTTTTAAAAATAGCAGGGTTGCTTGTGGCACCGTTGACAATATGCTTTTCAAGAAGTTTTACAAAACCGCTTTGTAAGAATTCTCTTTCAACAAAATCACACCAGAGTGAAAATTTCCCTTCTTCTATATACATTTATATTTCTCCTAGCAGTTTGGTTAAATCTTTGGTATCGATGATGATATTTGCCTCTTTTTTGAGGATATCTTTTGCGCAAAATGCCACTTTTTTTGCTGCATGAGCAAACATAGAGCGGTCGTTGGCACCGTCTCCAACGGCAATAGTATCTGATTCGGTGATACCAAGAAGTGCCTGTACACGCTGGAGCATATCTCCTTTGGAGTGATCAAACATCATTTCCCCGCCGACCAGACCGCTTAAAAGACCATCTTTGACATGCAGTGTATTGGAAAAGTCTGCATCAAATCCGAGAATATCTTTTGCATGAGATGTCGCATTACGAAATCCGCCGCTAAATACAACAACTGTGTATCCTCTTTTTTTCAGCTCTGCGATAGTCTCTTTTGCACCTGGCATAAAAGGGAGATTTTGACATATGTCATTTACTTTCTCTTCCTCCAAACCTCTGAGAAGGGTTACTCTGGTAGTCAGACTCTCAAAAAAGTCCAGTTCACCCTGCATTGTACGCTCAGTAATCTCCGCAATTTTTTCACCTAGTCCCAGCGGTTTTGCCAGAAAATCTATTGTCTCTCCGTCCATCAGTGTGGAGTCAAAATCAAATACACATAATTTCATGCACATATACCTTTAAAGTTTTTGGATATAATATCAAATTAAATACTAAATTAAAGAAGAAACGATCCCTATGTTTGAAACCTTTATCGATAAATTGCAAAATGATTCCTTTTTGACACTTGAGACAACACCTAAGCACTCTGCTGCATTTCAACCTGTGATTGATCGTATCAAAGAGTTGGGATTACAGAAAAAAGTGGATGGTTTCAGCGTGACTGATTCACCGTTGGCAAAGATGAAATATAGCGCTATGTTTGCCGCTTTGAAGATCCAGGAGAGTTTTAAAAAGCCTGCTTTGGCGACAGTGACAATGCGTGACAGAAACAAAATTGCTTTGCAGTCCGGTTTACTTGGTGCCAATGAATTTGATATCCGGGCTATTTTGGCATTGACGGGTGATCCCGCCTCGATGAGTGACCAGCCTGCTGCGAAAGGCGTTTTTGAAGGTAACTCAACATTGCTGCTGGATATTATCAAATGTTTTAATGGAGGGATTGATTATGCCGGGAAACCTCTGGAGGTACGACCTAAGCCGATTTATCCGTTTGCCGTTTCCAATGCATTTGCCAAAAATCCGAAAAATCTTCAGAAGAAAATGCGTCTGAAACTTGAACATGATGCTCTGGCGATTATTACACAACCTGTATATAGTGCGGAAAATGCAAAATTGTTGCTGGAACTTTTTGAAAAAGCGAAAGTAGAAGTGGGTGATAAAGCAAAAGATGCTCAGTTGATTTTAGGTTTTTTCCCGATAACAAAACTGCGTACGGCACAGTTTTTAACAGCGCATGTTCCCGGTGTAGAAGTACCGAAGTTTTGGCATGAAAAATTATTTGAAGCTAAAAATAAAGATGATGAGACACAGGAAAAAACAGGACTTGAACTCAGTCAGCAGGTTTTTGAAGAGATATACCACATACATCCGAAGATGCATGTGATGGCTGCCAATAATTTTGCACTGGCAAAGGAGATTATTTCACTGGTGCGTTAAAAATCTCTTTTTAAAAGGGATGCTACTTTCAGGATGGTGATGATCGTCTTCTCTTTTTTACCGATACCGTAAATCATTCCCTGATCTTTATGCAGTGTTTCGGGAGTTGGATCTATAGATGATTTTTTGAGTCTGATCGCTTCTGTCAGTTTATCGATCACAAATCCTGCTATATTATCTCCATCGCGCATTACAATATAACGTGTTGCATCATCCGGTTCTTTTTTAGGAAGATTGAATTTCATACGAAGATCAATCAGTGGAATGACATTTCCTCTGAGATTAAATGCTCCCAATACATATGCCGGAGTACTTGGAATACGTGTATATTCGATTGGTTTGATAATCTCCTGGATATCCAGGATGGGTATAGCATACTCTTCATCACCAACGATGAATCCGACAAGTTGTATCTCCTCTTCGTCTTTGTTGTTTTGGACATTGCCCAGGAGTTGATGTTTTTGTTCCTGTTGTTGTTTTAAGACATTGCTTAACTGTGCATCCATTATGCGACCTCCATTACCGGTAGTTTAATATTTTTTCTGAGTGTTTCCATCAAATATTCAGCAGAATATGGTTTGGTGATATACTCTGTCATACCTGATTCGATACCTCTGAGTCTATCTGCTTTTGAGACTCTGGATGTAACTGCCAGAAGCGGCAAGTGTTTATATCGTGAGTATTTGCGGATTTCAGATGCCAGAGTATATCCATCCATCTGCGGCATTTCAATATCTATCAAAACAGCATCAAAGCTTGTATCACCGGTTTTGATCAAATTTAAGGCTTCCAAACCGTTGGTTGCTTCTGTTAGGTTTAATCCCAGAGGTGCCAGCGATTTTTTCATAATTGTACGATCTGTTTTACTGTCGTCTACAATCAGAATATTGTAATCTTCAGGTTTTGTTTTTTGTACTGTTTCAGCAGCAGCTTGCTTTGTAAGATCGATATTGATCCCTTTTGCAAGTTTCATCATGGCAGCGACATCGGTAATTAGTGTTACACCACCGTCGCCCCTGATAGTTGCCCCGGCGATTCCTTCAATCCCCTGTAAATAGTCTCCCATGGATTTTATTACAATCTCTTCCTGCCCGACCAGACCATCAACGATGATTCCAAGTTTGGTTTCAGCCAGACCGATAATAACGACATAGACATGTTCTCCACTGTCAAATACCTGCTCAACTCCGAACATATCGGAAAGTCTTACAAGTGAAAGTATCTCATTTCTCAACCGCAGTACATTTTTGCCTTCGATTGTATAGATCTCATCCATAGAGATACGTACCGTTTCCAAAACAGAGGCAAGAGGAATAGCAAAAAACTCTTCCTGTACAGAGACAAGCAATGATTGCATAATTGCCAGGGTCAATGGAATTTTCAGTTTGAATACAGAACCTTTGCCAAGTTCACTGTCGATATCGATGATACCATTTAGTTTTTCGATATTTGTTTTTACCACATCCATACCGACACCTCTGCCTGATACTCCTGTTACTTTGGCAGCAGTTGAGAATCCCGGTCTGAAAATCAGCGCATAAGCTTCTTTGTCACTGAGCTGGTCTGCTTCACGTTCTGTAATAACACCCTTTTCAATTGCTTTCATTTTGAGGAATTCCGGATCCATTCCAGCACCGTCATCTTCGATAGCAATGACGATTTGATTACCCTCATTGTAGGCTTTTAGACGTACGGTACCTTTTCTTGGTTTTCCTTTCTTTTCTCTCTCTTCCGGTGATTCGATACCGTGATCACATGAATTACGGATCATATGTACGAGTGGATCGCCTATCTCTTCAACAATTGATTTATCGAGTTCTGTATCTTCTCCGGTGGTGACAAGTTCAATCTCTTTATTTAACTCTCTGGATAGGTCACGCACAAGTCTTGGAAATTTGTTGAAAACTTTTGAAACAGGTAACATTCTTGTCTTCATGACAGCAATCTGAAGATCGGTAGTGACGAGTGATACGGAAGAGACGACTTGGTTGAGCTCTTCAAGAAATTTTTCACCTTCGTAACGCTCTTCAACATCGTCATAAATTTTCAGTAAACGGTTTTTCCCCAGTACCAGTTCACCGATAAGATTCATAAGATGGTCGAGTCTTTTGACCTCTACCCGGATTGTTTGTTCCGGTGTGGAAACAATTTTTTTGGAATTTGTGGTGTCCACTTGTTGAACCGGTCTTGTTGGCATTTGCAGCGCCGGTTTTTTCTCTTCTTTTGGTTTATTTGCAGGTGCAGAAGTTTTTTTCTTCGCTTTTTTTGCCTCTTTTTCTTTCATCTTTTCCTCAAGCAACCTCTGGATTTCTGCTTCAACCTCTTCATCTGTCATTTGTGAATAGTCAGGTTCTTCCTCTTCAGGCTCTTCTTCTTTTGCAGCCTCTTCAGATTCTTCCGGCGTGATATCATCAAGTGTTTTCCCCTGAGAAATTGCATCAAATTTTTTACAAATATCATCAATCTCAATACCGCACTCTGTATCTGTACCACTCTCTCTGATACCTTCAAGCAGTCCTTTCATCATGTCAACAGATTCCAAGATAACATCCATTATTTCAGGTGTGATTTTTAACTCATCTCTTCTTGCTTTGTTCAAAACATCTTCCATATGGTGTGTCAGTTTTGTCAAAATATCAAAATTTAAAAATGAACTTGACCCTTTTACGGTATGCGCGACGCGAAAGATTCTGTTTAAGAGTTCCAGATCTTCAGGGTTGCTTTCCAGTTCTACCAGATCCTGGTCAATTTGTTCAACAAGTTCGAAAGCTTCAACCAAAAAGTCTTCTAATATTTCTTTTAAATCATCCATGTTTCGTCCTTATACCGTAAGTGTTAAATTTTTAGTCTCTTTTGAATGGATCGCTTTACTGATCTCATCATAAAAGGTAGATGCATCGAATTTTGTCAAGTAGGCTTCAGCTCCAGCCTCTTTGCCACGTATATCACTGAAATGATCACTGATAGAAGAGTTGAAAATAAGAGGAATATTTTTCAGAAGTTCATTATTCTTGACATGTGAAGCAAAGTGAAAACCATCCATCTGCGGCATTTCAACATCTGAAACGATAATTCTGAGTTCTTGTTCGATATTGTCACCGAAAATATTGAGCATTTCCTGTAATTTTGCAAGTCCCTCTTTTCCATCCTGTGCTTCAATGACATTTAGTCCCATTTTTTGCAGTGCTTCTTTAACAATGCGTCTGGCAGTGAGGCTGTCATCGAGTACCAGTGCGGAACCGTTAAATCTCTCAATCTCATTAGGAACCTCTGTAGTTGGCGTATACAGTCCAAGTTCTTCAATAATACTTTCAAGATCAAGAATCAAAAGAACTTCATCGTTTTCAATTTTGGTGACACCTGTGATACGTGTCTGATTGAATGCGCTGTTTTCTCCGGATGCAAAAGAGGTTGACTCAATATCTCCCCAGCTGATTCTTCTGATCCTGCGTGCTTCATGAACAGCAAAACCTATAAGGATATTGTTAAACTCTGTAATAATAATTCTTTTTTGCAGCTGGGCATCTTCCGGCTCTTTTGTATTCATCCATTTTGCCAGGTTGATCACAGGAATTACAACTCCTCTCAGATCAAAAATACCGTCAATATACTCTGGAGAACCTGGTAATTCTGTCAATGTTGGAAATTTAATAATTTCACGTACTTTTGCAACATTGACACCGTAGATTCCTTCGTATACTTTTCCATTCTCTTCTTTGATCAATCGAAAATCGACCAACTCCATTTCATTGGAACCGACTTTTAAGATATTGTCGTCGTTCATTCTATCCCCTTATGAGCACTTCTTTAAAAACGATTTTGTCAGTGAAGGTGATTTGATAGCAGGTTTTATCACAGGCAAAAGAGGAAAAGTTTTTGTATGTGAATGTATCAAAAACAAATTCTCTGTTCTGGTGATAATGCCCTTCACAGACAAAATCGATTTTACTTACTCCTATATCGTACGTTTGAATTTTTTGTTTAATGTACTCTTTGAAATTGGGGATTTTAAAACAGATATATTTTTGGCGCTGTTTTTTGAGGATAGATTTGGAGATACTGTTTTTACGCAAGTTATCGTAAAAATTCAGAAAAGTGAGAAGAAGAGGATTACGGATGATTTTGCTATAACGCTGATAGTTACTATCTTCGTTCCAGTCGCCGTGGGAAAGGAGGATGAGACGTTCATGAAATATTCCGGCAGCCGGCTGTTTTGTGATAGGAATGACAGTTACATTTGGAAAGAGTTTTTGAAGGTTAAAGTCGTGGTTGCCTTCAATGTAGATGATTTCAATAGTTTTGGAGAGGTGATTGATGAGGTTGATCGTTTTTTGGTAGTGGGTATGGGTATAGCTGATCTGTCCGACCAGCAGATCGAACATATCTCCCATTAAAAAAAGTTGTGGAGTGGTAATCTCTCCCTCATCAATAGCACACAAAAAGCGATAAAAGGCTTCCCGTGTGACATTTTCATGTGCATCGGAGATAAAGAGTGCACCCTCTTTGATTCCGATAGGTTGTTTAAGGGACATAAGCAATAGTCGGGATACCTTCACCCTCGTCGAATCCGCACATCAGGTTGGCATTGACCACAGCTTGTGAAGAAGCTCCCCTGAGGATGTTGTCAATTGCGGAGTTGATGTAGATTTTTTTATCGACAGATTTGGCAAAAATATCACAAAAGTTGGTGCCTGATGGAGATTTGACATCGACGGGTTTGTCGAAAATTCTGACAAATGGGGCATCTTTGTAGTATTCATGTAATATCTCCAGTGCATCGACAGGCTCTTTGAGCAGGGCATATGTGTCGATCATCTCTCCTCGTGTCAGCGGTAGCAGATGGGGAACGAAGTTGACATCAAAATTTTTGCCGCTTTGCAGTTTCAGCTTTTCTGCAATTTCCGGCTGGTGGCGGTGAATGAGTGGGTTATAGGGAAAAATATTTTCATTGATTGTGACAAAATGGGTATTTGTGCTGCACTTTTTTCCTGCTCCTGAAACACCGCTTTTTGCATCGATGAAGATAGGAAAATTCTCATCAAGATAGGGTAGAAACGGAATCAGTCCCAAAAGCGTCGCAGTCGGATAGCACCCCGGGTTTGCTACGAGGGAAGTTTTTTTGATCTCCTGGGCATAGATTTCGGGAAGCCCGTAAACGGCGTCACGAATATGCTTTTTATCTTCATGAGGACAATAGTATTTTTCGTAAGTTTCCAGTTCCAGCCGGTAATCAGCAGAAAGGTCGACCACTTTGACACCAAGTTCCAAAAGCTCTTTTGCAAAACCCATCGATGCTTTGTGGGGTAGTGCCAGAAATGCCAGTTGTGCTTTGTCTGCAATCGCTTTGGCATTTGCTTTTTCAACAGGCATCTCTAAAACATCATAGAGTGAAGGGTGCAGTGCTGTCAGTGAAGTCTCTCCTTCACTGGTTGCAACATAAGTGATGTCGAATTTTGGATGCTGTAGCAGGATTTTTACCAGTTCCAGTCCTGTAAAACCGCTTGCACCGACAATGGCAACATCGATCATATCTGAATCTCTTTATAACAGATGTTGACAATTTCAAAGGTTTTTTCACCACCGGGTAGCTGTACAGTAACTTCTTCCTCCTCTTCTTTTCCCATCAGTTGTCTTGCAAGTGGAGAGAGAATCGAAATCAACCCTTTGTCAGGATTGCTTTCATATGTACCTACGATTGTATAGGTTACCTCCTCTTCTGTATCCAGATCTTCCAGTGTTACGGTAGAGCCGAACATCACTTTGTCATGGCTGAATTTGGAAGGATCAACTTCCTGCGAATTATCATAAATCTCTCCCAACTCTGCGATACGTGACTCGATGAAGCGGAGTTTTTCACGGGCAGCATGGTATTCTGCATTTTCTTTCAAGTCTCCGTGACTTCTGGCGATGTCTATCTCCTCTACCGTCTGCGGTCGTTGTACCATTTTGAGATCATGAAGCTCCTGCCCAAGTTTCAGGCGTCCCTCTTTTGTAATAGGTTGTTTTTGCATGATACTCCTTCGTTTTTTATTTTATTATAACAAATTAATTAAATTTTTTACACTGCCATGAGAGAGAATGGTTTTAAGTGTTTTGGCATTTTGCGCAAATTTTGTTTTATCAAAATGGTGGTAAGCGTGCAAAAGATTTTCAGGCGTTACAGTATCTTGTAAAAACTCCTGATGTACAGCTTCTTTGCCTTCAAAATCCATGATAATATTGGCAAGTCCGACGTGTTTGAGTTGAACTACGCGACTGCCTATAAAGTAGTCCAGCGCTTTTGCTTTGTATGCCAGCACGAAAGGAGTTCCGATGAGTGCAGCTTCAAGTGTTGCCGTACCGGAGCAGATAAAGGCAAAATCACTTTCACTTACACTTTTTTGCATATCGAATGATATTTCAAAATCTGAAATATCTCCATAAATTTCTTCAAGATTTTTCTCTTTGAAAAAAGTGGGAGCGACAAGTACTTTTTTGCCTTTGATCTTTTTTGCTACCTCTTTGAAAACAGGCAGCAGTTTTTTGATCTCTCCTCTGCGGCTTCCTGGCAGAAATGTAACTTGATCATAATTTTTTGCAGGATCATGAAGTGTGTGAATTTCATCTAAAAGAGGGTTGCCTACATAGATGCAGTGGGGATAGAACTGTTTTTCAAAAGGAAAAATCGAGGCTTGTACATCAACATAGGCTTCTACCTTTTTGACCCGTTTTTTGTTCCATGCCCACACTTTTGGCAGTATATAGTAAACAATCTTTTTGTCCGGATATTTCTCTTTGATTGCTTTTGCCAATGGAAGGTTAAAAGCCGGAGAGTCGATAAGCAGTACTGTGTCGACATCACGGGAGAGAAAAACCATCTCACGGATTGCCTCTTTTGCTTTCAATATTTTGGGTAGTACATCCAAAAAACCCATTACCGAAAATTCACTTGAAGCATAAAGCGGCGTACCGAATTTTGGATCGAAAATACCGGAGATTTCTACATCTGCAACTGTTTTGAGAATAGGTTCAAGGTGAAGATTGGCGGATGGTTCCAGGGATGAAATGAGAAGCTTCAAGGGTTAAATCCCGAGCTGTCTTGCAAGATCAAGATGCAAAATTATAAAATTTGGTTTAAAAATAAAACGATATACAAGATAAAGAATTCCTGCTACAACAACGCCTATACCAATCCATCTAAACAGTTTATCAAACCAGGTACACATTCTATTTGCCATATATAATTTCCTATTTTTCGATAATCAAAACTTCCCCGAAAGGAACCTCTTCCTCCTGGGGTACTATCCATAGTGTATCAAAAGTCGGCTCAAATTCCGGAAATCGCCCTTGCGCATCGGTGAAGTAGAGCAGCAAAGCAGGGTGGTCAATTTGTTGTGCGATAAACTCGAAGACGGGACGAAAGTCCGTACCGCCGCCCCCTTTGGTTTGGTAAAGCAGTAGATCGCCGGGATAGAAGGTCTGATGGTATTGTATTTTGCTGTCACAGGCGATGAGATCGATTTCATAGTTTGAAAAACTTTGCATAATTGCTTCAAACTCTGCAAAAAACTGTGCCAGCAGATCTTCGGCGATTGAACCGGAAGTGTCGATGGCAACGACGATTTTTAAAAGTTCGCTTTGCAAAGAGGGTAGGGCAAATCCCTGATGAATATAACGTTTGTTGGGCGGGAAAAAGCGGTAATCCTCTTTGGCGTGGCGGTGAACGTACTGGTAGAGGGCGCTTCGCCAGTCTATTTTGCTCTCTTTGATCTGTGGGAAAAAGCGGTCAAGATCTTTAGGCAGTTCATCCTGTGCAATCGCTTTTTGGAGGAGTTGTTCGAGAAATTCGGCATCTTCACTTTCCGTATGTTTGATTTTTTCGCTTTTTTGTTTCTCTTGGACATACTCTTTTTCATCGATCTCGCTTTCCAGGATGGCATAGATCTCTTCGGCATACATACCTTCAAAGCGCGGCTGGTAGTTGATATGATCAGGCGGATAAAGATTGTTCTTTATTAGCATTGCGTTGATGGCATAGTCCGTAGCCAGCTGCCAGAGCCAGCCTTCGCGTCTGCCTGCACGGTTTTGATGTTCCAGTGCATAGTGCATTGCGGCATTTGCGAGGGCAAATTCGGTTTCTTCGACACTGCATTGTTTCAGAAAGTCATCATTATAAGTAAATTTTGTGCCGTTGCTTTCAAAAGATTCAATATCATCACTGGGGATAAATTCCAGAGCACTGGCTATGGAGCCGAAGTATGGGTGTTCGAGCATCAGTTTTGCTTTTGCTTTTTGGAGTTTTTCCTCTATGTTTTTCATGAGAGCAGATAGCTGAATTTCCGTACCCATGTTTCCCAGTGCGGTGCATTTTCAACGGGAAGTTTGCTTTTTTGCATATCTTTGACCAGCATAATGGCAAATTCGCCGGGAAGTGAAAGTGAAAATGAGAGTACATTGTCAATCAGATTTTTTTCTTTTGATTGTTTGAGATAGTTAACCAATCCTGCACAAAGGGCAAAGAGGACTTTTGTATCTTCTTCGTCAATGGTTTTGATCTCACCTTTGACAATCGCTTCGATGTCGGGGAGTTTGTGCATCACTTTGCGAAATGCGAGAAAGTCAACGCTGTTCTCTTTTCCTATCGCTCCGGCAACAGCTTCATGAAGCAATGTTTCACTGAGGTTTGAGTGGAGGATTTTGTGGACATATTCCCATGATCTGGGTGTGGGAAAAGAGCGTTCATTTTTTACGGGATCAAAAGCGAAAAGTTTTGTTTTGTCAAAACTCAGGTATCCTATGACACTTGCGTCGATATTGTTTTGAAATGCCCAGGTTTTCCAGTCTTCAAAATCTACTACCATCTCCAGGTGTACAAAGCGGTTGGCAAGCGGGGGCGGCATACGATAGGTGACGCCGCGGTCGTTTTCACGGTTGCCCGCCGCGATAATACTCCACCCTTCCGGCAGCGTATAGTCGCCTACTTTTCGATCCAGTACGAGTTGATAGGCAGAAGCCTGGACGGAGGGTGCAGCAGTGTTGATTTCATCGAGAAAGAGAATCCCTTTTGAGTTTGGATCTTTAGGAAGAAAGTTGGGACTTGCCCAGACTGCTTCATTGTTCTCTTTGTCGAAAAAAGGGATGCCTTTAAGGTCGGTTGGATCCAGCAGGGAGAGTCTCAGATCGATAAAGTTATAGTTATGATCATTGGCAATCTGCTTGACAATTGATGATTTTCCGATTCCCGGAGGACCCCAGATGAATGCGGGGAGTTTTTCTTTGGTAAAATGGGTCAGTGCTTCATATATTTGGCTGGATTTCATCTGTTTATATTCCTAAATTGTTGAGTATATTTTCGGTAAATGTCTTATTTTCTTTGAGATAATTTAAAAGTCTTGAATCAATTTGCAGTTGTTGCAGCCAGGAAACAGGCAGGGCTTCGTTCAGTGCGAGTGAACAGTTGATTTCAAAATCATCTTTTGCAAAAAGTTTTTCCAAAATTATTGTCGGAGTATTGGGATTAAGTGCCAGATGACGTTCTATTTCATGATTGTTTTTTTGAAAAAGTGTTTCCAGTATCTCTTGTGGTGTACCAGGGTTGGCACAAAGCAATGGATAAAGTGTTTCATTTTGCAAAGCATAAAGTTTTTGGATTTGTGCAGTGGAAAGTGCTGGATTGCATGCAAGATTTTCTAATATTTCATGATTGTTTTGTGAAAGCAGAAAGTCAATTACTTCAGGGGAGAGATTTTCATTTTCTCCTATCTCTGGTGGAATTGGTGAGGGCAGAAGTGTTAGTTTTGTTGAATCTATTTTTTGAAACTGCCATAAAGAGGGGTACTTTGTCAGCTTTTCAAAAAGAGAAGGGGAAAGGTTTTCATTTTGTGCCAGTGCTTCTTTGGTTTGGTTGTCGGCTCTTTCAAATAATTGTTCCTGCATGGTGTGAGGCAGAGCGGGGTTAAGTGCCAGAAAAAAGTCTATATCTTTGTCATTGCGGCGGAAAAGTTTGGTAAGCGTACTTTTGTTTGCATATGCATTGGCAGCAAGAGCTTGTCTGGTAGTGGTGGGTTTTTTGATACCGCTGCGACTTTGTTTGACTTCGATTTCAGGAAGGTCAAACATCACTTCCAGAAGATCCGGATTTTTGGAAAGTATCGCTACTTCAAAGATAGAGACAGGAGAGTGGTAAGTTGCTGCGTCAAAACGGCTTTTTGAAAAAAATCGTTTGGCAAAAAGTGTGGCTATTTTCATATTTTCAGAGTTGTCAAACATCCCCTCACCACCCCAGTCATACATGGCAAATAGTTTAATAAACAGTGTATCGCTGAGGTAACGGTTATGTAAAAGACGTGCAAGACGTTCCTGGTTGTTGGAGAGTTTCAGACTCATCAGGATCGAGTCGCTGTTGAGCGTTTCGGCGTAGAGCTTGTCAAACTGTTCAGTATTGTAAAGCGGGATGCCTTGTTTGTACGCTGTGGTGGCGATCTCCTCTTCGATGGGTGAGAGCAGGGTACTTTCTACCGCCATGACGACATCATCATCCAGTGTGGTGGTGTAACGGATGTCGAACTTCTCCAGAAAAAGTTTGATCTCCTCTTCACTGAGTGATAAATAACGTCCCAGAAAGAGGATTGCTTTGCCCCCGGCGGCAGTGAAATCTTTGTTGATATCTTTCATGAAATGAAAACTCTCCCTATATTTGCAGGGATTATAACATAAACAGGAGTAATTTGGGTTTATTACTCCTGTTTGCTTCCACAAGCGGTGCAAAAGAGGGTGTAGCGGTAGATCGGTTTTTGGCAAGATGTGCAGATAGTTTTGAGGTTTTCTCCGCAAAAAGCACAG
The DNA here is from genome assembly GCA_964651755.1 of uncultured Sulfurospirillum sp. GTDB lineage: Bacteria > Campylobacterota > Campylobacteria > Campylobacterales > QNZT01 > QNZT01. The sequence continues at coordinate 16,936 of CAZYZD010000009.1, forward strand.
TAGGTGTCACTCTCTTTTCTCGGGGAGGCGCAGTTGAAGCAGAGTCCGCGTTTAACGTTCAGGACTCTGGTATCTTTTCTGGCGCGGTTTTTTTCATGATTTTTCTGAATTTTGTGGATGATAAGTCCGAAGATTCCCAAGAAGAGGAGGATGCCGAGGATATTCAGGACGATGATCATATTGTGCGAGGTGAAAAAAGCGATCAGTTTAGCCAGAAAAAGTTTGGGAATAATGCTGTAAATGAGCTGTATCAGCTCGATCAGTCCGTAGAGTGCGGCAGCGGATGCAACATAAAAGGAGAGTTTAGCAAAGATAAATTTACGATGTTTGTCTAAATAACGGTAAAGTGCGTAAAAAAGTAGCCAGATGGGGATGAGAAAAGCGAAAACCTGTGCGCTGATTTTGAGACGATAGTAGCGTTTTGCTTTTTCGTAGTTTTGTTTGATGAGGTTGGCTTGTTGATTGAGAAGGAGGGTGAATTTCTGAATTTTGGGATAATTCATGATATTTTTTTTCTGTGCAATACGGTGGGCTAGTTCACTCTCTTCGGCGCGGAGTTTTGAGAGTTTTTTCAGTACATCGTCGGCGTGTGCCTGGAGGATTGATTTCTCTTTGGGTTGGTTACTGATCTTCTCCAGCAGCATATTGGAATAGGATTGGTTTAGTGAACGGATCTTTTGAGTGATACGATTTTTCTTCTCTTCAAGAAGTCTGATCTGGTGAATTTCCGACTGTATGTGGTGATCACTGGTGATAGTACGGTAAGCTTTTTGTATTGTTTTGCATTCGGGTGCGCTGCCGAAACTGTCATCGCTAAAATGTTTTTGTTGAAAATCGGAAAGTTTTAGATGTTTTGCTGTGGCGAAATATAGGCAGCGATGTCCATACTTTTTATAAGGTGGTGTTGTCTGGTGGATGCTGCTGTCAATTCCCACGGCGATGAGTAATAATGCGGTAAAGAAAAAGAGACTCATCATAAATTTGGAAAAAGGTGTCAATTCGGTTTGGTTGATGGTAAAAAAATCTTTTTTGAAATCTTTGATCTGGTTGAGGATTTTCATATAAATTCCTTTTCGTTTGTATTGAGAATCGTCAAAAATGTAATCTCTCTTAATCTTTGTATCAATTATTTTATAAAATATTTATTGTTTATAGGAAGAGATGAAGGAAAGTTTGTTGAAAACAATTAAAGATACGCAAGAGGAAGTTTTCTTGCGTATCTTCATGAAGTGATAGCGGATACTATTTCAGTCTGTATGTTAAACCTGTATAAAATTTTGTATCCCAGTCCGGTGTTTCAACACTTTGACCGTTTGTACCATCTGTTTTGCTCAGAGAAAATGTAGCATTGAAAATTAACTCATTGGGTAGATAATAGTTAAAACCTGTGGAGAGAACATTTGTTGTAACATCATCTCCCTGATCGTAATTATCATAGGCAAGTTGCCAACTGTTGTCCCAGTCAATTTTGTCTGAAAGCTCATATGTGTATGTTAATGTATTTTTAAATTGAAAATCAATAGCTGAATCACTATCGAGTACTTGTGAAAGTTGTGCTCTTTCTGTTAATTGTGCATGGTATCCATATGGTTTACCATATTCAAATTCGAGGTCAGCAGTGGTGTCTTCACTTTCACCATCGTAGTTGGAAATAATTTGTCCTATACCGGCGCGCACTTTCCAGCCATGAAAACGACCGCCGATTTTTTCATATGAGAAAATTTCGTTAATTCTGACGATTCCAAAGGCGCCGAGTGATTCTCTGTCAAGTACACCAGCTTTTTTAAATATCTTTTCCATATCTTCGTACCAGTATTTTTTGTATTCTCTGGCACCGTATTTACTTCTGTATTCATCTTCAAGATCAATGACTCTTGCCAGTTCAATCATGGCGCTGTCTGATGGTGTAGCAGAGATGATTTTGTATTTAACTAAATCTTCTACAACACGTAAAGCTTTGGCAAGAGCAGTGGCATCATACATTCTACCGTAACCGATACCTGCGCCTATTTTGAAATATGGATCGTCTGCATCATCAGAAGTGACCTGTTTTCTGTAGCCTAAATCACCGCTACCATAGTAAAAATAGGTATCGTCGTTATAGATATATTTGTCGAAACGTGTTGCGGCTGTTGCATTGTAGCTTTTTAGTGTTTCATCATTGTCATTGGCACCTCTGGACCAGTCTCCGCTGATGATTCCGTTTGCCTGCCATGAAAAAGGGGCACTGTTGTGAATCACTCTGCCTGTCGCATCAATATGTGAACTGAAACTGGTTTGATCCTGATTACCGCCTTCTACAGTTAAAGAACCATTCAGGTAAGCATCCTGATAAGTTCCCTCAATTATTTTATAATCTTCGATTTGTAATGCATTCGCAGATACAGCAAGTAAAGTTGTTGCTACTGCGGATAGCAAAATTTTTTTCTTCATACCATTCTCCTCTTTGGGTAAACAATTTTTTAGTGTAAATACACCAACAAAAATTTTGCAAAATCTTTTATGCTATATTTGGTGCAAAAATTGTAAAAATGGCGTATATAATAGGGGAATTAAAGAAATAGTTCTGCTACTTAGATTGCATAAAGTAAAAAGCTATAGCCAAAGGCTATAGCTAGGAAATTATTGTTAACTGTTAATAATAAGAGACTATATTTTCATCTTCGAGTTTTTCAATAGTAAGTTCTGTCAAATCTCTGAACTGAAAAAGCTCTCCTTTGAGAGTGACATTTTGTTGTTTCTCCTGTGCAATTTGAGTGATAATAGTGCTTATGGTATTGACAAGAGTACTTGCAAGATGTTTTAATGAGTTGTTGCGAAGATACTCGGAGATAATATCGATAGTAATGTTTTGATTTTCAATTTTGTATTTGAACAGGTCTTCCTCACATACTTCAAAAGCGCCTTCTGCAAGCAAAATAGACTCTTTCTCAAAACTTTTTTCATATAGTTTTCCGGAAAGTGCGGCAACTGCATCAAAAAGAGTCAGCAACGAATGGGATTCTTTGGTATTGATCTCTTTTTCCCAGTCAGAATAGAGCTTTTTTATCTCTGTTGTGTCAAAGGGAAGATCAAGTGCAGTAATCTCTTCCAATGGTAGTTTGCTGAACAGGAGGCTCAGTGCACTTAGCTTTGGTTGTTCCTGTGCGTTGGTATCAAGTAAAACTTTTATTGGTGTAAAATGGTATTCTGCGATAGTGCTTTGCTCTTTATCCAGATGAACCTCTATAGTGTCTGGTTCAGTTTTGATCTCAGTATAAGGGAAAATACGTTTAGGTTTTCCATATATTATTTGATATAGTTCAAATACTCTTGTTGTATTGTCTTCTTCCAGTGTATCTAATATAAAAGCAAAATTATTGCCATACACTTCAAGTAGCTTGTCTTTTTCTGTGATTAATTGACCTTCGTTATCTTTTGCTTCTTCACAAATGATAGGGAAACTGATCTCTTCGAAAAGTGCAGTATAGTAGGGAGAAGGGGGTAAGGCAACGGCAATACGATGATTAGTCGGGTTGATGTGTGGTGAAAGCAATATATTTTTATAACGTTCTTTTTCCAAACGGTGCAGGTTTCTTCTCTTTGCCAGAACAAAAGGATGTTTTTCGGAGGTTAAAAGTTCTTTCTCTTTTTTTGAAAGTATGATCAGCTTTTGGATACTGAGTATGTTTTTCAGGATGACAGGAAGTGGTTTCGCAGGTTGTTTCAGGATAGAGCGTAGGGATTTGACTGCATTTGTTTTTGTACCATTGCAGAGTATGTGAAAAGTACCGGATGTTTTAACTGCTATGACATGTCCTCTGCTTAAATGCTGTATCGATTTTTTAACATTTTGTTCAGTCGCATTAGCTGGTGCATCACTATTTTTGGATGTAAACTCTTTATCTCTTCTATGTGACTCTTTTTTGACATATGAGTGGATGTTGATTAGTGAAATTACTGTTTTAAGAAGTTCGGGTTCAATTTTATGTAAAGCTTTTTCTTCTCCCTCTATTTCCAGAATAAAACGTGTTTTATGTGCTCTGACTTCTAAAGATAAAGCATGTTTGGAAACTAAAGCGGCAAGTTCTTGTTTTAAATCGATTTTCTGATAAGGAGTGCCTTTGATGGTATACTGGTATTTTGGCATTGTGATACTATCCCTTCCCTTCTTTCTCCTGATTACTGTTGAGAATAGATTTTATTTTATTATACATTATAGCAGTTTTAATCAGGAAAACCAAAAGGTAAGATGATTTTAACAATCAAACTCTCTTTTTTTTTACAAAAAGTAAAAGGAATGATTTATTATACCTTGTGATTTGTCGCTTTATTTACTTAATCAGGCATCATGAATATATAGCAGATACCTGCGCTATGCATAGAATTTACTATAAGAACTCCTGTAAATTTTGTGTTATAATAATTGTTATGAATAAACAGAAAACGATATTAATAACCAATGATGATGGATTTGAAAGTCCGGGGCTGCATGCTCTGGCAGAGGCGTTAAAACCGTTGGGAAGGGTGATTGTTACCGCGCCTACCAATGAAAAATCGGCTTGTGCACATAGTATGACACTTTCACGCCCTTTGCGCTTTATCGAGATAGATGATGATTTTTACAAACTTGATGACGGTACGCCGACGGATTGTATTTTTCTGGCTCTTAATGCCCACTTCGCTGAGGGAGAGAAACCTGATTTGATTGTCAGTGGGATTAACCGGGGATCAAATATGGGAGAAGATATCACTTACAGTGGAACTGTCGGTGGAGCTATGGAAGGGGTGCTTCAGGGAGTTCCTTCTATTGCAATTTCACAGGTATGTAAAGATAAGTGTCAAAATATTTTTGATTTTGGGTATGATTTGGCAGCGGAAGTGGCATATGATTTGGCAAAAAAAGTGTTGGATGGCAGTTATCCTCTGGGAGAGAGAAAACTTCTCAATGTCAATATCCCTCCTGTTCCTAAACATGAGTGTAAAGGTTATAAAGTAACCAATGCCGGCATACGGGTCTATGCCAACAGCGCGCACTTGCATCGTAATCCAAGGGGGGAAGAGTACTGGTGGATTGGTCTTCCGGCATTTGAGTGGGAAAAACGCGGAGATGTTCATATGTCCGATCTGGAAGCGGTGCATGCCAACTATGTTTCTATTACGCCGATTCACCTGGATATGACATCGTATGAAGATATTAAAGTACTGGAAAAGTGGATTTGAGATATAGTCGGGTAAGGTCACTTCTGGGGGCTGATATTCAAAAGCTTCATGAAGCAAAGATATTACTTCTGGGAGTTGGGGGTGTAGGTGGATTTTGTCTGGATTGTTTGATACGCAGCGGTGTCAGAGATGTTACAATTGTGGATTGTGATATTTTTGAGGAGAGTAACCAAAACCGTCAAATAGGCAGTGAAAATATCGGTGCTGTCAAAGTAGAACATCTCAAAATGCTCTATCCGACGATTACCGCGCTCTATACTAAAGTAACACCGCAATGGTGTGAAGAATTTGATTTTTCTCCCTATGATCTTGTAATTGATGCAATAGATGATATGAAAGCGAAAGTGGCATTGGCACATCAAGTTGCAGAAAAACTCATTAGTGCTACAGGTGGTGCGAAAAAGCTTGATCCCACCAAAATAGAACTTACTTCCATCTGGAAAACACACGGTGATCCTTTGGCAAAAAAATTTCGCTATGAATTGAAAAAGAGTGGTTTTAAAGGGGATTTTCCTGTTGTTTTTTCACCGGAAGAGCCTATATGTAAAGAGCTTGGTTCGTTTGTCGGTGTTACGGGGACTTTTGGTCTGACACTTTGTTCTGCGGCAGTAAAGAGGATTACTTGTTAAAATATCTGATACTTTTTTGTTTCCCGCTGTTTCTTTTTGCAGAGTTGTTGCCGTTTCAGATGGTACCTCTTGAATACAACAGTTCAATGTTTCCAAAAGTGCATATTCTGGATAGCAAAATAGTCTCTTTTGACAAAATTGATGGAGAAAAATTCTTTGGTATTTCTGCACTTGTTTATGATCCCGATACAAAGATTCTCTATATGTTGAGTGACCGCAGCAGGCTTTTTGCTTTTTCTCTGCAAGTTAAAAACAATAAAATCACTTTATTGAAACCTCTATGGGGAAAGCGTTTGCGTGACAAATATGGACATAAGTTTTTTGTCAAATCCAGTGATTCTGAGGGAATGACACTTGTCAAACAGGGTAATCGAAAATTTCTGCTGATTTCGTTTGAGCAAAATCCGAGGGTTATGGCGTTTGATTTAAAGGGAAGAGAGCTAGCTAAACCTGTACAAAAAAGTGTTAGAGATTTACAATATGAAATGAAATTGACCCATTTACCGCCGATTTTGCGTAAAAATTTTGCATATCGTAAAAGAAATAAAATGCTTGAATCAGTAACCTATACACCAAAACAGGGAATGATTACAACGCCTGAATATCCTTTGCGTAAAACTAAATCCGGTTTACATGGTATTTATAGCCAAAAGGGAAGGCTCTGTTATATCCATATGCATGGAAAAGATTTGGCAATTACAGAGCTTGAAACACTTCATGATGGAAATCTTCTTGCACTTCAGCGGGGATTCAGTCTGGGGAAAGATATTCATATTACGTTGCAGTTATTAAAAATTTATTTAGATGATATAGATCAGGGTATTTGTAAAACTGATCTACTTTTTCATGCATCAACTGATGAGGGTTGGGCTTTGGATAATTTTGAGGGATTGACTGTTGTGGGGAAGAACCTTTATCTGATGGTCAGTGATGACAACGACAACTTTTTTCAAAAGAGTATGCTGGTGCTTTTTTCAATTAACTAAATATAGATTTTTCGAACTGAAGATGCCTATGTTTTGTTAATAGGGGCTGGATAGAGTGTTTTGTGGATTAGTTTTAAAAATGTTGATTGTGCAACAGACATATCATAAGTGAGCTCTTTGGGTACCCAAACAAGCAGTGCATAGCGTACGATTTTACGATTGATATCGATGATTATGATTTTTGCTTTTTTCTCTATGGTTCTGAGGTGGGGAAGGTCACTCTCTTCAAGTGCTGTTAAAATCTTTGTTTCAATCTCTTCATGAGGTATATATTTGCTGGCGCTGAAATGGACATGCAATCTTCTGCTGAATCCTTCTAGTGTATGGTTAATGAAAGTACCGCTGATAAATCTGGAGTTGGGAATTGTTGTACGGGTATTGTCACTGGAACGGATAGTGACCGAACGAAAATCCATATCGTCTACGTCCCCTGCGGTTTGAGGATCTAGTTCAATATGATCTCCGATACGGATTGAACGGTCGATTTTGAGAAGTATGCCGATTGCATAGTTGGAGATAAAACTTTGCAGTCCAAATGCCAGCCAGAGTAAAATAGCACCGATAACCAGAAAAATAGTATGCATATCGAGACCGATTGTTTTCAGAGCGATAAAGAATGTTCCCAGAATAATCAGGTAGTATCCGCTGTTTGCCATCATCCTGGCTGTTGAAAGGCTTTTAATACGGTTTGTTTTTCGGAAACTGTCAACAAAATTCTTATAAATTTTTGCGATAAAAAGTCCGATAAACAATATAAAGGAGAAGGTAAAGATTGTGCGTATGGAAAATGCTTTTTCTTCATAGACAAAGAGTGTTTTATTGATATAGTTTTGAATATTTTCAATAATATTTTGAAGACCGACTTGTGTTGATGCGATAGCAACCGAAGTGATGTTGGAGCGGTTGTCTGCCAGTTTCATAATAATATTTGTAACGGTATGAAATTTTTTCTGTTTCTCTTTTGAAAGATTTTGAATATCCTGATCTAGTGCCTGCATCGTTTCGAGGTAGTTTGTCTCTTTGTTTTGTTGCAGGAATTTTAGGGCAAGCAGAATATGTGTTCGTATTCGCCTGGTAAGTGTTTCATCTGTTTCCTGTTTGATTTTTTGGGCATCTTGTTTGATTTTGTTATCTGTTTTGTCGGGCTGAAGAATTTTGCTGTCTTTATCGATTGTCAGCAGTAAATCTTTTTTTTCAAGCGTATCGATTTTCTGTTCAGTGGTACGAATAACTTTTTTTGCCTGGGAGGTTGCGGTAAAACGAACACGTGGAAGAGCTTTTTGAAATTTATTGAACTCACTATCGAAAAGAGCACTATAAAGAGAGAGTGATTTTCCCAGTTTTTCTTTGGATATTTTATAAAAGGCATATTGCATTTGTTTACTCAGAAGAGTACTTTGCGGTTTGGCTGTTGTTACCTCTTTTTCGATCTGGTTTTTGAGTTCAAACAGTTTTTCCTGGAACTCTTCTGATTTATTTTGAAGATGCTCTATTTCCGATGAAAGCCTGCTAAGGGTATATAGTGCGTTTAGATACTCCTGTTGGCTAATCCGGCGTTTGGAAAGAGTAATAGCAGGAAAAGTTTTGATTTCTGTTTTAAGGGTTTGCAGCTTTTTGAGTTTTTGGAGTGTTGAGCGTTCCAGTTCAATAATTTTGGGATCTTTTAGCTTTTGGTTGATAGTGCTGTTGATCTCTTTTTCTACTTGTTCATAGTAACGTAAAAGATCTTCACCTTTGAAAAAAGCTTGATCTATTGTAGCTGCATAAAGATAATTGAAAAGAAAAAAAATGGATAAAATAATTTTTTGTATAGACATAGTATTATATTAACAAACTACTGTAAATATAGATTAAATCATATTTTTTATGAAAATTAAATTATTTGAATTTTTGAGAGAAATAATAAAGAGATATAGGTATTGTGAGTACCATATCTCTTTTTTGTAAACAGCCGGGTTATTTTTTGATACAATCGCCAAGTGGACCAGGAACACAATCCGGAAGGTTTTCACAACCTACACATACAGGACTTGTTTTTGCAGGTTTTACAGTTTTTACAGAGCATCCACTAACTGATAGAACCGCAGCAATCATTGCAAAACTAACAAGCAATTTTTTCATCACTTTCTCCTTTTTAATTGATTAAAGATAAATATAAATTTACCATAAAAGTTCATATAAGGCAACTTTTGGTTAAAAAGTAATAAAAAATATACTTTTTTGTCACCTATTGAAACTAATATGCGTTTATAAGATCATAAGGTTGTCTTGATAGAAGATGTTCCTTTGATCACCAAAAAGAGTCTCTTGTCTTGGTAAAATCGACTATTTCGTACAAAAGTTAAATAAAAAGCAATAAATAAAAAATAACTGTAGTTGTCATGAAGAGAGAGTTGTTATCTTTTACACTAAAACTATGTAGCCCAATACACTCTAATAATTGTAACGGTTATATAAAAGATTTGTAAAAAATTATAGCTCTTTTTTAGTATAGGTGGTGTGTCATTTGAAATGATAAGAGTAATAGGAAAAGTATATTCCTGCGATTTGCATTTGTAAATATTTGGGGGATAGATAGAGAGGTTAAAAGTGAAGTTCTCTATCTTCGGTGATTTTGATCCAGTAACCATATGGTTCTTCAAACATTGTAAAATCATTTAAGAAATCGGGATTTTTCTTTTTGTATATTTTGCCGGCACCTTGGATAACTTCAATGTTTTGATTTCCCAGCTGGTTTTGTATCTGCAGTAAAGTAAGCTCTGAAAGCGGATTGATCAGATTCCATCCCGCATGCAGGGGTATGGTTTTATCTGTATAGTTTTTTGGGGTATATTTTAGTTCACTTTCATGTGCAATTTTAATCCAGTATCCCTCTTTTTCATGTGTTTGTGTAAAGTTGCCGGCGCTATCAGGATCATCTATACGATAGAGTGGCTCATCTTTGCTGATTACCAGCAAATTGTTATCTCCAAGTTGATTTTTTAATTCTGTCAATGTCAGATTTGCATTGATACCTAAAAGATTCCACCCTTTTTGCAGGACAATATTTTGTAAAGAAGCATCTCCTGAAAGGGTTGTGATAGTGCCGGTTATTCCTTCGGAATCAGCTGCAAAAAGTCCTGTTGTGAGTATTACAGCCGACAATATACGGGTAATTTTGTTGTTTGAAATTTTCATAGCTTTTTCCTTTTTTGTATCTGTTACTCTGATATAACTTTTTTGGCAAAAATCCGGTCTACATAAAAGTATGTTATATCTTCACTATCAGGTGGTGCAAACCAGATTGTCTGTTCTGCGTCGTAACGATATGGAGAGCCCGCAATTTTGATGGTTTTATAGGTATTGTTCTCAAAATCTCTTAAATAGTATTCCTCTTCATATCCGTTTGGTTCGACACCGATAGTGAGTGCAATGGCATTTTCATTCTGGCTTTTCTTCTGGATTTTAACTACAGCGTATATATCCCAGGCACCGCTTTCAGGAAGAAACATTTTCAGTGGAATTTGGATTCCCCATTCCGGTGTATTTCCGGGCATCCTTGCCGCACTGTTGTCAGAAGCATCTGCGTCGGCAACATTTTGTGCACTGGCGAGTACAAATGCAATATCCTGATAATCAACACAGCTCTCCTCATCTACTCCTTCACACAACGAAGGTTTTTGTGCAATGGTTCTGGTTACTTTCAGGGCTTCCAGCATCTCCTGTAATGCCTCTTTGTCTCCGCCTTCCTGAAAACTTTCCATATGTGCTACATTTAAAACACGTTCTTTAAAGCGTGCCAAACGATTGAGACGGTCAGATTCTGAACGATCTACCCAAGTTAAACCTTTCGCTTGTGCTTCTGCTTTAAGTTTTGCACTGTTTTGGAGTATAACCCAGTCAATACCAAGTCTTTCAATCATAATATGTTTTTTAAACCACTCGTTTTCTGCTGCCGTTTCTGCTTGTTGGAACAGATTATCTGCTTTAATAATAAAGTCTGCATTGAGATAGTTTCGTAAGATATCTGTTTTGGTCAATATCTGCTGAGGGTGTTGCGCTGCAGCCTGATGCAGTAACTGAATATAAGTATAGATATATTCTCCTGCTTTTTGACCATAATATCCCTGGACAAATTCCCGGATGAGTTCATCTGCGTCGCGTGACGGATCCCACATGAGTTTGGCATATACCCAGGCATGGAGTGCTGCAAAACTGCCTGCAGGTGTGGTATAGCTGTCCTGGAGGAAAATACCTTTAACTTCAGGTTTTTCAGCAAGTTTTTTAATAGTCCGGATCATCGGGTAGATAGTTGGCAGGGGTTGCAGATATCCCTGGAAGTTTGTTGTATAAAGCCATGTCACTATATAGTCGGTTGCTTTTCTCCAGCCATTCAGGTATTCCCAGTAGCGTCTGTTATAGGTACCTTCATCGATTGCTTTTGACCAATCCATCTCAATTGGTGCAAACAGTACGCCTGCATCTTCCATATCTAAGTCTTGGGGTGGTTTTAAGCTCCATAAATAGGCTTCAGCCAGTAATTTGACATGAGGAAAACTCTCTTTGATGGCTGTGGCTGATAAACGGGTTAGTTCAAAAAGAGGCGCACCGTCACTTTGGTGGGTATTTGCAAAAATGATATCGTTTTCTTCAAAACTTCTGTTAGAGCCATCAATATGCTGTACAAAAGCATAAGAAAGCAAACCATCTTTTTCTTCATTAAAAGGACGTTTGTACAAATCCCCCTGACTCTGGTTCAGGGGCGCATCGGAATAGACATATGCCACTCCGTCCACCACACGCTGAACGGCACTCTGTGTGTTGGCAATGATGGGTGCATCCTGGATATTGTGTACCGTACAAAAATCCAGACCAAAGCCATCTTTTTGTTTCAGGTAACTCTCTATATATCTGTGACCTAGTTGCCCATTCAGCATGCTTTTGACTGAAAATGGATAGCCGTCGTTACCATCCTGTCCATTTCCTCCTTCCGGACTGAAAACTTCCCTGTATACAAAACGGGGTGTATAGCGTCTGAATGTTTTTGGAAATACGATACTGTTCACTTTTCTGATCCGGGTGGCGTCATCATCGATTCCATACCACTCCCAGCCCATATATTCTCTGAGGTATTGATATACTCCATAAAGTGTTCCCCGGGTTGTTGCTCCTGCAATTACTATATTTTTACCGTTTTTACTAATTTCAAAGCCGTCATCTCCCAATATGGAACGTTCCAGTTTATTATTGTGTTGTGCTGCATAATCGTTATCTTTTCCGATAATAAAATAGACTGCATCTTCACTCTCTTCATAATAATCTACAGGTTCAAGTTCAATACCGGTGCTCCTTTGGATATAAGTGGCAAAGAGGTCTGCTATGCGGCTTTCTTCGTCATTTTCTTCAAAGTTTGCCAGGAGATAAAAAGTATCGTTTGTTGCTTTGACGGTGTATGTATAAGTAGTATGCGGAGACAATCCCGTGTCAATATAAGTTGTTGTATCAGGAGGAGTGACTGCAATTAATTTATTGTTCCGGAATATTTTGAAACCTGTTTCATTGTCGGAGCGATCCTGCCAGGTAAGTGTAACTTGTGTTGCTGTGGCGGTCAATTCCAGATGTGTCGGGGCATTTGGAATTGCCAGGAGCCATACGGGCAAGAGTAGTAAAAACAGCCTTTTCATAATCAATGCCTCCTTTGAATTGTGCACTTTTTAGAGTAGATACTTATTTTGTTATAGATATTTCTCCCAGATTGACAATATCACTTTTAAGTTCTGTTGGTTTACTTGTCATGATCAGATTATCTTTTGCATCATAGATTTCCATAACGATTTGTGTACCAGTGGGGTAGTTGTGATTAAGTTTTAAAAGTGCTTTGGTATTTGTTCCGTTAATAGTGCCATATACAGAGATAATATCTTTTGAAAGTGCATCATCTTCCAGGGTGTAATTTGTTTTGAGTTTGAGAGTATAGGTTTGAAATGGTTTTATGACATCATGCATCAAAGGATCTTTTGCTATTGTGAAACTTGTATTATTTCCAAGTACTTTAGGACTATTTTGTGCAGAACTTCCTCCGCATCCAATGATTAAAAGAGCTAACATCAGGGATAATAATAGATATATTTTTTGCATCACTCTTTCCTGAGTAAATATTTGCTAATAATGTTTGAAGACTAAAATCTAAAATACAATGTTAAATTTTACTAAAATTAAATAGTATATTAAATAAATCAGATAATTTCTAAAGTAAATAAAAGTTTTATATAATTTAAAGAGTCAATTTTGACGGTAAAAAAGCAGTCAAAAAAGTTAAAAAAGTCAAATAATGTTTTAGAACGCAAGGGAAATAAATTAAAAATTTATTGTTACGAATAGAAACATTTATGGTTGTTTAAAATGAATATTTTATAATTGAAGATAGAAAGTATAAGTTTTATAAATTTTTAGAAAATAAGAGACATAAAAAATATGTCTCTTGTATTTGGTTATTTACATCCACAGGCAGGTTTTGCTACACAAGTAGGATAACTAGGTGCGGAACAACCACATGCACTTTTGGTACTACATCCACTTACTGCCAAAACAGCTACTGCCAAGATTGAAGCTAATGCTAAATTTCTCATGTCTTTCTCCTTTAATTTTAAAGATAAGTAAAGTTTACATTATAAAGAAAAAAATAGCAAGCTTTTTGCTTAAAAACACTAATTAAATTGTCTTGTTGCTACATATAGTAATATATTATTTACCTTTAAAATTGTTTTTTAGAGACTCATGACAGAGCAGATGCTTTTTTATATATCTTTGGTGTGAGTTACTCATGTGGTAGTGGACTAAAGTGAGAGGAAGGTTCTTTAGGTGATTTATCTATATATGATACAGTGTGCCGGCAATAGTATTGTTTTACTTGAATAATGAAACTTCCAACATCTTTTATGATAAAATAACTTCAAATTTTAAATAGGAGAAGATATGAAAAGAAAATTATTTATGACAGTTATTGCTGGAATGTTTCTTATGACAGGGTGTACTCAGGAGACACAGAACAAACTTGGAAGAGCAATCCAGAACTGGACAGGTACAGATGGCGTACTGGAAGTATATAGTGGCGGGAAACTGGTACGTAAATTTGTTAAAATTGATAAAGTATCAACAGCAGTAAGTACAGATGGCGATACAGACAGACCTTACAGATATGGTTATGGTATCTTTGATGCAAATTTTAATGGTGTAGCGGATAAAGGTGAAAAAAGAGTCTATTTTGAGTTCAGTGACTATTCGACACAATATGTCTTTTTTGAAAATCCTGAACATTAGGTTGCCTGAATGGAGTTGATTCCCTTATTTGACAAACTTTTACGGTATAAATCGATTACGCCGGATGATGATGGTGCATTTGATTTTATTGAGGGGTACCTGGAAGATTTTGAAACAATTTATCTGGAAAAAGAGGGTGTAAAAAATCTCTTTATGTATAAAAAGTTTGGGGAGGGGGATCATCTCTGCTTTGCAGGTCATATCGATGTAGTTCCACCTGGTGACGGATGGGAAAGTGAGCCGTTTGAACCGCTGCATAAAGAGGGTAAAATTTATGCCAGGGGCACTCAGGATATGAAAAGCGGTGTAGCTGCATTTTTAAAAGCATGTAAAGAGACAAAAAGTTTTCATGGTACGCTATCGGTTCTTTTGACAAGTGATGAAGAGGGTGATGCCACCTATGGTACGATTGAGATGATCAGAAAACTGGAGTCAATGGATTTTTTACCTGATTATGTGATTGTAGCAGAACCGACATGTGAACAGGTTTTTGGCGATGCTATCAAAATCGGACGACGCGGTTCGATTAATGGTGTCATTGAAAAGGTTGGAACACAGGGACATGCTGCATATCCGGAGAAGGCAAAAAATCCTATTCATAAAGTAGCGCAGGTATTGCCTTATATGGCAGGGGTGAACCTTGATGAAGGAGATGAAAATTTTGCTCCAAGTCAATTTGTTATCACAGATATCCGTGCGGGAATGGAAGTCACCAATGTAACTCCCGGAAAACTTAAAATGATGTTCAATGTCCGTAACTCTACTAAAACGACACTTGAAGATGTAGAAGCATTTGTTGATAAATATTTTCAGGAGATGGATTATACTCTGGTTCTCAATCAGAGTGCCAAACCTTTTGTAACCAATCGTAACTCCAAAGTGGTACAGAAAATGCTTGTTTCCATCAAAGATGTAACCGGTATCGATACGAAGTTGTCAACTGCCGGTGGCACAAGTGATGCACGTTTTTTCGGGGAGTATGGTATTGATACAGTAGAGTTTGGCGTAATAAATGACACGATACATGCACCAAATGAACGTACATCCGAAGCAGAGGTTGAAGCACTCTATAAAGTGTTTTTAAAGGTGATAGAAATTTTTTAAAGGATGGTATGTGATTAAAAGAGAACTCTTTTTTCAGCAAGAAGTGTCAGATGAGGTTATAAACGGAGCATATGAGGCATTGCGGGCTGAAATGCAAAGTGAAAAGGTGGGTTACTATCTTTTACCTGAATCAGATATGCTGATGCGAATCGAAGCATTTATTGATGATTATAATTTTGATGCGAAAGCTATTAAAAATATTGTTGTAATTGGTATTGGCGGTTCCTCCCTGGGAACGAAAGCAGTTGATTCTCTTTTGTCACATACCGCATCGCGAAACAGCAGAAAGCTCATTTTTATGGAAAATGTTGATCCTGTAGAGATTGAACGAAATCTGAGGGATTTGGTTTATGAAGAGAGCTTTTTTATCATGATTTCCAAATCCGGTTCCACTATTGAGACTACTTCTCATGTAAAATATCTGATCGATCGTTACGATGCTCCGGTAGATAGTGCAAAGTTCAGAGATCATTTTGCATTTATTACTGACAGCGGTTCACCTCTGGATGCCTTTGGAAAAGAGTGTGATGTACCGGTTTTTCATATTCCTCAGAATGTTGGCGGACGTTTTTCTGTTCTCTCTGCGGTAGGATTGTTGCCTTTGACACTGTTAGGGTATGATACTAAAGCGTTGCTTGCAGGTGCAGAAGCACTTAAGAACTCGTTTTTTGACAAAAATGAAAATCTTCTGGTTCAAAAAGCGTATCATTATGCCAGTCGCAGTAAAGATGTTCCAATCAATGTGCTTTTTTCATACGGGAGTGCTTTTTCAGCGTTTAACGACTGGTATGTGCAGCTTTGGGGTGAGTCACTGGGGAAAATTGATGCGGAAGGAAATCATGTCGGTATGACCCCCGTTGGGATTATCGGTTCAATAGACCAGCACTCTTTTTTACAGCTTTTGATTGAAGGTCCGCGTGATAAAACAGTTACTATGATTAAAGTGGTTGATTTTGAAGTTCCAACGGTTATTCCGGATATTTCACTGCCTCATCTTGAAAAAACAGATTATATTAATGGTCATACTTTTAATGAATTGATCAATGCCCAGTGTGATGCGACGATGGAGAGTATCATGCAGCAGGGAATCAGTGTAGACAGGCTGGAAATTGGAAAGCTTGATGAATACAATACAGGTTATATGCTGATGTATTATGAGCTGCTGACTTCCTTGTGTGGTTACTTTCTGGGAGTTAATACGTATGATCAGCCGGGCGTGGAACTAGGTAAACAGATTTTGAAGGGAAAATTTGTCGACTAAACCTTTTGTTATATTTACAGATCTTGACGGGAGTCTGCTTAACCACGGAGATTACAGTTTTTCCGAGGCACTCCCGATGCTCTCTTATCTTAAAAAACATCATATCGATCTTATCTATACAACCAGTAAAACCAGAAAAGAGTGTCTTCTTTTACAGAAGAAGATGGAGATAGAGGCTCCTTTTATCGTGGAAAACGGTGCTTGTGTCTATTATCCGGATGGTAAAAGAGAACTTCTTGGTCGTCCTCATGAAGAGATTGCGGATTTCATAGATCGGTATAAGCGTCTTTTTCATATCAAGTCTTTTAAAGATATGTCCTTAGAAGAGATTGTACAACATACGGGTTTTTCAAAAGAACAGGCAACCTTGGCAAAGGAGCGTGAGTATAGCGAGCCTTTTTTGATTGATGAAAAGATGGATATAGAAGCCTTGCAGGAAATAGCCCGAAAAGAGGGATTTAAGATTTTAAGAGGCGGGAGATTTTATCATTGTGTGGGAGCAGGGCAGGACAAAGGAAAAGCTGTCAAAAAAGTGTTGAAACATTATACAGGGTATCGAAGTATTGCTCTGGGTGACAATTTTAACGATATAGCAATGCTTGAAGTTGTTGATATTCCTATTTTGATTCCAAGGTACGGCGGAGAGTATATACCTCTTTCTTTACCAAATCTTGTAAAAGCACCTCATGAAGGAAGTCTGGGGTGGAGTGAAGCATTGAAGCAGGTACTTCTGGGTGTCTCATAAAGTTCAGGCAGTAGCACTTTACAAAAAAGCAGTAGAAGCTGTCCATCCAAAAAATATTTACTATCCTCTTGATTACAATGATGGGAAAGAGATTACACTTTTGGGTTCCGGGAAAGCTGTTATTGAGATGGCAAGAGCGGTTTTGCAAAAAGATATAAAAATTAAAAAGAGTTTTTTGGTTACTCCTTATGAAATTGCAATGGAAGGTCTCGATATATTTATCTCTTCCCATCCTACACCGTCTGCCAGAAGTGAAGAAGCTGCAGAAAAGATGATGGATATTGTTTCCTCTCTGAAAGAGAGTGATTTTTTTGTTTATCTGCTTTCCGGAGGAAGTTCGGCTTTACTGGAGAAGCCGATTTTTCCTGTCGAGATGAAAGATTTTATAGTTATAACGCAACTTCTTTTGCAAAGCGGTGCATCAATTGATGAGATTAATATTGTGCGTAAACATTTGTCCCGGATCAAGGGTGGCAGGCTTGGAGAGATGAGTTGCGCAAAGGGGCAGGTTTTTGTCATAAGTGATGTAATAGGGGATGATTTGGAAGCGATTGGTTCTGCTCCTCTTTATTGTGACAGCAGCAGTTGTGAAGATGCCAAAAGAGTTTTGGTACAATACAATTTATGGAAGCAGGTACCATCTGGTATTCGAAATGTAATTGAAAAGTGTCATTATGAAACGCCTAAAACTCCAAATCCTTTGATTGATCATACGATTGTTGCTTCAAATCGGATGGCATTAAATGCAGCGGCTGAAGAAGCTGAAAAGATGGGATATGAAGTTCATGTTGTTAGTGATAAAGTAGAAGGAAATGTGCGTGATGTTGCCAAATTGATTATTGATTATGCTTTAAAAGTGGAGAATCAAAAACCAGCGTGCCTGCTTTTTGGTGGAGAAACGACTGTGGAAGTCACGGGAAATGGAAAAGGCGGACGCAATCAGGAACTGGCACTTTGGGTACTGAAACAGAAACCAAAAGAACTTTCTCTCACATTTTTAAGTGCGGGAAGTGATGGAATAGACGGTATGAGTGAAGCCGCAGGGGCTGTGGTGGATGGTAGTGATTTACATGAAGATATCGATTATTATCTGGAAAATAATGACTCATTTCATTACCACCGGAAATGTGGTACGCTTATTCAGACTGGAGAGAGCGGTACCAATGTTATGGATATCATGATCCTGATAAAGGAGTAGTAATATGTCGGATTTTTTTCAAAATGGTGTGATTACGACGATTCCGAAACTAGGCAGTCGTAGTATTGAAGATATGGAAGCAGAGCTCTTAAAACTTTCCAAACGCCGTAATATGGTGCTTATTTTACCGGCACTTTACAGTGAGTTTGAGTCAGAATCGATGCAGCAAATTGTTGAAGAGTTGAAAAAGATAAAATACCTCTATCGAATCGTACTGGGATTGGATAAAGCCAACGAAGAGGAATTTTTGAAAGTCAAAGAGATTATGGCAGATATTCCAACGCCGGTAGATGTAATCTGGAATGATGGACCGCGCATTAAAGCATTAAAGCAGGAGTTGTCTGAAGCAGGTTTTCAGTCGATTACCATGCGTGGAAAAGGACTCAATGTCTGGTTGATGCTGGGGTATATTCTTTCTGACCAGGATGCCTATGCTATTGCATTACATGATTGCGATATCATAAACTATACGCGGGAAATTCCTGCACGTTTGCTCTATCCGATTGTACATCCGGGTTTTGATTTTGAGTTTAACAAAGGGTATTATGCCAGAGTGACAGATCGTGTACATGGGCGTGCTACAAGACTTTTTTATACACCTCTTTTAAAATCTCTGGAGCGGGTTTTTGGAAAAAATCGTTATCTGGATTATATGGGAAGTTTTCGTTATGCACTCTCCGGTGAATTTGCTTTTATCCGCTCTCTGGCACGGGGTGTTCGTATTTCACCGACATGGGGACTGGAAGTTTCGATGTTGAGTGAAGTTTACCATAACACTTCCAAAAAGAGAATTTGTCAGTCTGAGATTATGGAATGGTATGAACATAAACATCAAGATCTTGGGGTGGAAGCTTCCGGAGGAGTTTCCAAAATGACCAAAGAGATTGCCGAAACTATTTTTCGTATTATGAGTCAAAGTGGTGTAACTTTTTCAAATGCCAAATTTAATGCTCTTTTGACAACTTATTACGAAGAGGCACAGCGGGCAATTGCACAGTATAGTGTCATTTCGGAAGTGAATGGGTTGATTTATGACAGACAAAAGGAGCTGGAAGCGATTATGGAGTTTACAAATTCACTACGTGCGGCAAATGAAGAGTTTAACCGTGATCCTATGGGTGTACCTTCTTTGTCTGCATGGACAGCGGTACGTTCTGTATTGCCGGATTTTACTTATAAATTTAATGAGGCAGTGAGACTTGATAATGCCTGAATCGATGGAGGGGATTTATAAACGGCTGCAAAAGCTCTATGGTGAGGAGGCGAAGCAAGCACTTCATGAGATAGAGAAATTGATAGAGAAATATCGTCAAAAGATTGTTTCTCTACCTTATGCTCTAACACAAAAGGATATGATTCTTATTACGTATGGTGATCAGGTAGTACGGGTAGATGAAGAGCCGCTTTTTACACTGAAACATTTTTTGGATGTACATATCAAGGATGTGATAAACAGTGTGCATATTTTGCCTTTTTATCCCTACTCATCAGATGATGGTTTTTCGGTAATTGACTATAAAGATGTTTCTCCCCGGATGGGTTCATGGGAAAATATTGAGACTATGGCAGCAGATTACCGGTTGATGTTTGACGGGGTTATCAACCATATCTCGCAGTATTCTTACTGGTTTAGAAGTTTTCTTGCCGGAGATAGTAAATATAAAGATTTTTTTATAGATATGGATCCTGCAACTGATCTTTCCAAAGTTGTACGACCACGTACATTGCCACTTTTACATGAATATAAAGATGAAGAGGGAAAAATACACTATATTTGGACAACATTTAGTAAAGACCAGGTGGATTTAAATTATAAAAATTACAAAGTTTTGCTGGCAGTTTTGGATGCACTCTTTTTTTATATTGAAAAGGGGGCAAAGATTATTCGTTTGGATGCGATTGCTTTTGTCTGGAAAGAGGTTGGGACAAATTGTATTCATCTTCCCCAAACGCATGAGTTGATTCAATTGATGAGGGAAGTACTTCATCAGGTTTCACCTGAGTTGATGCTTGTGACAGAAACCAATGTACCTCATGATGAAAATATCTCTTATTTTGGAAATGGCGAAAATGAAGCGCAGATGGTTTATAACTTTGCATTACCTCCTTTACTGGCACATACGATGCTTAAAGAGGATACAACTGCTTTGACAAAATGGGCAAAAACTCTCTCTTTGCCAAGTGACAAAGTATGTTTTTTTAATTTTACAGCAAGCCATGATGGGTGTGGTCTCAGACCTGTGAGTACACTTCTGAAACAAAAAGAGATAGATGATTTGGTTAAAACAGTGGAAAAAAGGGGTGGCTATGTTTCCTATCGTGCTACGGAAAATGGCGGAAAAACACCTTATGAATTAAATGCAAGTTATATTGATATCATCTCTGATCCGGCTGAAGAGAAGCAGATCCGGGCGAAAAAGATGATTCTGACACAGGCTGTTATGCTGGCGATGCCTGGAGTTCCGGGTATCTATTTTCATTCGCTTACAGGTTCTGTTAGTGATTTCAATGCTGTAAAAAGAACAGCGCAATATCGCTCGATCAATCGTGAAAAATTAAATTACGATATTTTGGCACAGGAGTTGGAGACCCCTGGCAATTTGCGGGCAATGATTTTTCGCAGTTACAAAAAATTACTCTCTATTCGAAAAAGCGAAGAAGTATTTCATCCTTATGTACCTTTTTCATTTCCGGATTTTGGGAAAGAGATTTTTGCAATTTGGCGTCATTGTACCAAGAGTGGTGAAAAATTACTGGCACTCAATAACTTTTCACATAAAGTGATATCCTGCGATATATCAAACTTTGTCACATACCCGGCTGAGGAGCTTATAGCAAATCAAAGGGTGGAAAATGGTACTATTGTACTAGAGCCTTATGAGGTGAAATGGATTAAATACAGAGAGGAAAAGAATGAAAATAAGTAAATGTTTGTTCCCCGCAGCCGGTTACGGAACACGTTTTTTGCCTGTAACCAAGGCGATGCCTAAAGAGATGCTTCCTATTTTGACAAAGCCTTTGATTCAGTATGGCGTTGAAGAGGCTGTTGAAGCAGGGCTTGATACGATGGCAATTATTACCGGTCGAGGGAAAAGGGCGATTGAGGATCATTTTGATATCTCTTATGAATTGGAACATCAGATTAAAGGGAGTTCCAAAGAGCATCTTTTGACAGAAATCCGTGCTTTGATTGCAAAATGTACTTTTACTTATACACGTCAAATAGAGATGAAAGGGCTTGGCGATGCTATTTTAAAAGGGCATGTTTTGATTGGTAAAGAGCCTTTTGCTGTAATACTGGCAGATGACCTTTGTATTAATGAAGAGGGCAAAGGTGTTCTGACACAGATGATTAATCTTTATAAAAAATATAAATGTGCGATTGTTGCAATCATGGAAGTGCCTGTGGAAGAGACTTATAAATATGGTGTAATTGACGGTAAAGAGCTTGAAGATGGCGTCTATATGGTTTCTAAAATGGTAGAAAAACCGGAGCCTTCCGAAGCACCTTCTAACTTGGCGATCATTGGTCGCTATATATTGACACCGGATATTTTTGAAATAATCAAAGCGACAAAACCGGGTAAAAATGGTGAAATTCAGATCACTGATGCATTGATGACAATGGCACAAAAAGGGATGGTTCTAGCATGCAGGTTTAAAGGGAAACGTTTTGATTGCGGCAGTGTAGATGGTTATGTAGAAGCGACAAATTATCTTTACAATCTGGAAAAAGAGAAATAGAAAAGAGAGACAGACACAGCGGAAAACCGCTGTGCTAAGAAATTAAAATTTGTATTCAGCACCAAATGTCAGCTGATTAATATCATCTTCAAATTTAGTGAAGTTGGTATAAATTTTATAATTTTCATTCAAGTCATATGCAGCACCGATACCACCGCTGATTGCAAGGTCTTTTTTGATGACTTTAGAGTCCATTGAAGCGTCGTTGTTTGTGTAAATGTTGAGTGTGGATTTGATACTTTCATAAACAACACCAAGTCTTGGTTTAATACTCAACTTGTTTATTTTCCAGATATATGTACCATATACTCCCAATGACCAAAAATCAACATCATGTGTTTGACCGTTAAATTTTGCTTCCGGTTTGGTTAAACCGATGGTACCTTCCAATTCGATTCCCATATCACTGTAGATATTTTTTCCTGCATTTAATACAAGAGCGGTACCTGTATCGAATTTATCATTGGTAACATCTTGCATTGCAAAACCCACACCAACACGATCTATGTATGATTCATTCACATCGCCAGCGGAAAGCGTTGTGCTTATAACCAGACCAGTAATGAATGTGGTTAATAATTTATTCATAACAAACTCCTTAGTTCTTAATGTATATTATATAGTATAAAGTTTAAAATAAAATTTATGTTTATATATATTTTGATATAATTGCCAAACAAGAGAACTTTTAAAGGATGATGATGACAATAGTGACAACGGACAATGCTCCAGCAGCAATTGGACCATATTCTCAGGCAATTAAAGCAAATGGTTTTATATTTACTTCAGGACAGATTCCATTGACTCCGGCAGGAGAATTGGTCAATGGTGATATTCATGATCAAACAAGACAAGTTTTAACCAATCTTAGTGCAGTACTTGAAGCAGCCGGAAGTTCATTGCAAAATATTGTAAAAACAACGATTTATTTAACAAATATGGATGATTTTATTGCTGTTAATACAATCTATGCAGAGTTTTTCGGTACCTCTTTTCCTGCCAGAAGTACAGTTGCTGTAAAAACATTACCTAAAAATGTGAATATTGAGATAGATGCGGTAGCACTTGATTTAGGGCAAGAATATCATTATTAGGAATAATTTAATCAACTATTAATATTTTAGAGGGTATAATCGGCGTTCAAAATTTTAAACAAGGACATATGATGTATGCTATCATAAAAAACGGCGGAAAGCAGTATAAAGTCCAAGAGGGAGATTTTTTAAATCTCGATAAACTTGGCGCTTCCCCGAAAGAGAAAATCACTCTTACAGAAGTTCTTGCCGTAAATGACGGTGAGTTGAAGATAGGTACACCTTTCGTAAAAGGTGCTAAAGTTGAGCTGGAAGTAGTAGCTGAGGGTAAAGACAAAAAAGTCATTATCTATAAGAAGAGAAGAAGAAAAGATTCTAAACTGAAAAAAGGTTTTAGAAGAGAGTATACAAGAGTAAAAGTTACAG
>CAZYZD010000010.1:0-15531 GCA_964651755.1 uncultured Sulfurospirillum sp.
GGATATCTGTTATAATAAATAAAAATGAAATAATTTCAAAAAAGGTAAAAAAATTATGTCGAGTAGTCAACGAGTAGACCTGTGCCGGAATCTAGTATGGCTGTAAAGCAATAGCGCATTAAAAGTTTAGTAAAGTTACAAAAATGAGACTCTTTATCGCTTCTGCTGTGAAGCTGGAAGATTATGGAAAAATTATTGAAGATTTTTCAGATGTGATTAAAGGTAAGTGGGTGAAAGAGGAAAATTTGCATTTGACGTGGGTTTTTCTGGGAGAGCAGAAAGCAGCAGCGCCATTTGGAGAACTTTTGCAAAATATCCCTCCTTTATCACGAAAAGTACCTGTCAGAGGTATGGGCTATTTTGGAAGACCTCCTAAAATATTTTATGCAAATACAAAAGGAAAGGTACTTTTTGACACTGCTAGTGCATTTGAACGCGCAGGCTTTCAAATAGGTCGTTTTAGACCACATATAACACTTTGTCGAATCAAAAAGATTCTGGATTATTCTGTGTATAAAGAGAAAGTAAAAAGTTATAGAAACAAAGTACTTGGTACAGTTTTACCGGAGATTATTCTTTATGAAAGTCGTTTGACTCAGGAAGGTGCAAACTATATAGAAATCATGAAATCAGGGAAGCGATAAAAATTCATCAGGATATTTTTCTCTTAGATATTCCATAAATACTTCGATTTCAAAGTCATCTAGTTTGCTGATAAAATCAAGTTTCTCTTCTGTAGAGCTACTGCAGTATAGATCTATAATCGTGTCAAATGATTTTATAATCACTTTTTTTGCTTCTGTCAAAGATAGGGATGAACGAAATGGATCCTGATTATCATGACGTAAATTTTGTGCAGGTAGAAATGTTGTAAATAGAAGTATCAAGAAAAAATATTTCATATTCCACTCCAATACAAAAATTAAATATATTTAATAATTATATAAAAATAATTAAATAATTTCAAATTTTTAGCAAAAATGCAAGTAATTTTTCTGTTTTTCATAAGAGATTTGTCCTTTTCTCGTTAAAGAAGGAAACTTTTATAACTATTTTTTACAGAGGGAAGATTGAGTCTGTTATGGTAAAATAGTAAAAAATATCAAGGAAATTAAATGCAGATAAAAATGCGTCCTATGGGGGCTTACGAAACAAATTGCTATATTGTGACAGTTAATGGAAAAGATTTGATTATCGATCCAGGGATCGGTGCAACGAAATGGGTATTGGCAAATGTGAGTAATCCGGTAGCAATTTTAAATACACATGGTCATTTTGATCATGTATGGAGTAATGCTGAAGTTAAAAAAGCACTTCATATTCCTTTATATGCACCCAAAGATGATCTGTTTATGCTGGAGAATGATCCTTTGGGACAGGGAACGCCGACTAGCAAGGCTGATGTTGCTGTTGAAGGTGATCAGGAGCTGGATATAGGAGGTATTAATGTAAAATTCAGACATTTTCCCGGTCATACACCCGGCTGTTCTGTAATAGAGATCGGAGATAACTGGTTTAGTGGGGATTTTCTTTTTCGTCAGTCAATAGGGCGCTGGGATTTCCCTGCATCAAGTGGTGAAGATATGGTAAAAAGTCTGCAAAAAGCAATGCAGATTGAAAATGACTATAAAATCTATCCCGGGCATGGTCCAAGTACCACTTTAAAAGCTGAACAGAAAGTAATACCATTTTGGATTGAACAGGTAAAACAAACACTTTAAAAATTACCATATATATGGAAAACAGTATAGTTATGTTTCAAAAATAAACTTTTATTTACTTTTTTCCAAAAAGAACGCTTTATCTTTTGATTTTTGTTTGGATTATCTTAAAATATAAATCTAAACAAAAAGCTCAAAAATAAAGGCGGTTGATAATTGAAAAATAAATTTATGATTACCGTGAGTGATATTCATGGTGTCAAACAATATACCTTACATCAATTTATCAAAGTTTTTATTTTTTGGATTATTACCGCCATTGCTGTGATCATTGCTATTGGCGTGTTGGTTTTATCCTCTTTGGACAGTAAAGTTGATGATCTCAACGATTTAACGCGCAATCTGCAACATGTGAAAAAAGAGTTGGAAATCAAAAGTCACAAATTGGAAGATGAGATTCATAAAAAAGAGGAGATGCTGGCTTCAATGGACGAACATCTTTCTGAAATTGAGAAGATGATTGGTCTGGAACCGGATATAGAATCAGCTTTTTTAAAGCGTGCAGAACATACTCGGGAGAAACTTGTTGAAAGAATTAAAGAAAAAACTTTTACTGTTGCACAACTCTCTATTTTAAATCATAGTATTCCAAATGGTGTACCTGTAGAGTATAAAAAGATTACAGATCGATATGGGTATCGTATTCACCCTATATTGCATAAAAAACAATTTCACGTGGGTATTGATTTAAGTGCAAAGTTTGGTATGCCGATATATGCACCAGCGGATGGTGTAGTTGAGTATTCGCAATACAAAGGAACTTATGGAAACTTTTTGTTACTGAATCATCCCTTTGGTTTTAAAACTGCTTATGGACATTTGAGTAAGTTTGCCGTGCATGAAGGTGATTATGTTTCCAAGGGAGATATTATTGGGTATGTGGGTACAACCGGTCGTAGTACCGGTCCGCATTTGCACTATGAAGTACGTTATCTGAATAAGTGGCTTGATCCTGAAAAGTTTCTGGGATGGTCATCTTCTACTTATGTTCATATTATGACCCAGGAATCGCAGATTAATTGGGTAGCATTAATGCATCAGATTGAGAAAAGATTACAACTTTATACCGTCAGCAAAATTGAGAAAACGAAATCAAAAGGAAGCAAAAATGGCAATTTTTAAAAGTGCAAAACATAAGACACATGAAACATCAGCAACAATCAAAGAGACAAGTCAAACAGCAACGATCATTACAAAAGGCACCACAATATCAGGAAATATTATAGGCAATGATACAGTTCATGTAGATGGAGATGTAGAAGGTACAATCAAAGTAGACAATATTGTAGTAATTGGAAAGAGTGGAAATGTAGAAGGAAATATTGAGGCTCCTAAAGTTATTAGCAGTGGTAAGGTTCAGGGTGAAATCAAGTGTGATGAACTTGATGTGATGGAACCTTCCAAACTCAAAAGCAGGATAGACGCAAACAGAGTTTATGTTAAAGGTAAAATAGAAGGAGATGTATTGTGTGATGAGATAGTCATCGAAGAGAGTGGTTTTGTAGAGGATAAAGTTCAGGCAAGATCAGTGATTGTAAGCGGTTCCCTTATGGGACAGGTGGCTTGTGAAATTCTTTCTACAAAATCAAGTGGATATGTAAAAGGAAGTATGTTTGTCAATAATATTTCTAACGAGGGTGGAAAAGTTGAAGGTGCAATTGGTCAATATCAGGAGATATTGACTACATCTATAGAAGCAGATGCATCAGAAAAGAGTCCTGATGAAGTGAAAATAGGATAGCAATATTTAAAGATATCATTGTTTATTTGCACTGAGTAAAAAAATGTCAAAATTACGGTGAGGCTTTTCAATGGTACTGGCATGATAGACAGCAATATTTTTGAATCCTGCTCCATGTGCCAGTTGGCTTAATTTTTTGGTATCGAAACCATAATGAAAAACTCCTTCATTATCCCTGTGAAATGATCCATCCTCACTGACCAGATCAGCCAGTGCGATGAAGCCTCCCGGTTTTAGCAGTGTATAGAGTTTTTCCAGAAGGGCTTTGGTGTCTTCGATGTGGTGGATTGTCATAGAAGAGACAATACCGTCAAATTTTTCATTGAAATCATGTTGGAGGATATCAGCTTCGATATGATCTGTTTCACATAAAAATTCATCTTTTTTTTCTTTAAACATTTCAAGCATTGAGGGAGAGTTGTCAAGTGCTGTGATTTTGCCGACTTTTTGTGCAAGAAAAAAACTTAAAAGACCTGTACCTGCACCCAGGTCGAGCAGATGCATATTGGGATGCAAAGGGATATTTCTGACGATGGTTTTGGCTATTGCTTCTGCGTTTTTGACACGGCGGGATTTCATATCCCACGATTTTGATTTATGGGCAAAAAGATCTTTTTTCATGAGTGTACACTCTCCCATAGAATTGCCACTTCAATATCATGAATATCACTGCGTCTGGGTTTAATATAAAAAGGTTCTATTTCAAAGTTTTCCAGTGTATATTTTTCACTGATCTCCTCGATCTCTTCTGTTAACTCCTCTTCCAGTTCTTCAATCTCTTCTTCAATCTCTTCAACACGCTGTGCAGCACGTTCGACATCCTCTTTTTCACGGTACATACGTCCCGCGCTTCGCAGAGCAGTACCTGCTTTGGAAGTAGTGCTGCGCTTTACGGCGCTGCGTCCCAGAAAAGCATCCAAAATTGTCATACCAAAGGATAGAACTGTATTGGTAGTGCTTGCAGAGACATCGGCTTCTTCTTTTTGCAGCTTATCCAGTGCCCGTGAGAGTCTTTTTTCGAGAGATTCCCGTTTTTTTTCATATTTCTTTTTGAGTTTTTCAATCTCTTCTTCCCGTTCATCTCTGAGGTAGTCTGCAACCCGGATTCTGAAATCCTCTTCACTTTCATACAGTTCTGATTCAAGTTTGAGTTTTTCAACACGATAGAGTGTGAGTTTTTGCCCCCGGTAAAGATAATCTGCAAAAGATTTTTCCAGTGGTTTGAGGTTTTTCATATCGCTGATAAACGAAGGCAGAGGGGCATAATCACATGCTTCCACAGGGGCAATATCGTATAGATCAAAATCATCTTCATTTTCATCTCCCTCTTTCCATTCGATCTCTTTGAGACGCTCATCCAGAGGATATTTAAGATAAAAGTTTTCCTCTTCATCGATGGCTCGTTTCGCATTGTAGAAATGAATGGAACCATTTGCCAGCAGATAGGGAATATAGGTACAGTCTTCATTGAAGGTATTGAGATAAAACTGCTCTATTTCATCACTCAGCGGAGGAGGTGCACTTTTCGTAGATGCAGGAGTTTCCGGTGTATTTGCAATGTATTGCTCTCTTTGTTCATGTATCTTCTGTTGTTTCTCTTTTTTCTCTTGCATAAGCAGTTTGATCTGCGGTTTGGAGAGTGGACCGGCAAGATAACACATAACCCATCTTGTACCAAAGAGTGCAATGGTATCACGATGCGCACTTTTGAGCAGGAAAGTTCTTTTTTGCATATTTGCCAGCAGGGTAGTGATTGTTTTTTTATCCAGTGCCTCTGAACCGCTTTTGATGAGTCCGTCAATGACACGGTTGATATCTTGCTTGGTCTGAAGCCTTCCAATAAACCATGAACCGATGTTGGAAAGACCTTTGTAATCCAGATCGACAGGGTTTTGGGTAGAGAGTACAATACCTACACCATAGGCTCTGGCTTGTTTCAGAAGTAAAAGCATCGGATTTTTGGAAGGAGGATTTGATGTTGCCGGGAAAAAGCCGAATATCTCATCCATATAGAGCAGGGTGCGCAGACTGCCTGTACCGCTTAATGTGCGCATCCATGAGATATATTTGTTCAGTAACAGGGTTACGAAAAACATTCGTTCATTGTCGTTGAGGTGAGCAATGGAGAGAATGGCGACTCTTGGTTTTGCGTCGGAAGTGTAGAGAAGTTTCTGAATATCGAGTGCCTCACCTTTGATCCATGCCTCAAATGTAGGACTTGCCAGAACATTATTTAAAAGCATGGCAAGTTTGAGACGTTCATTTTGCGGGTAGAAACTTTTAAGCGGCAGTACGCCTACTTTTTCAAACGGTGGGTTTGTAACATGTCCGATCAGTGCTTCCAGAGATAAAGAGGTTCCTTTTTTCCAGAAATATTTAAAGATGGTTGTCAATAGAAGATAGGGTTTGCTGGTCAGAGGATCGACATCTTCTCCTATGAGTGCAAGGATAGAAGAGACAGTAGAGTTGAGCATATAGGCAAAAGTATCGGGATCATCAAGTATATCAGCACTTGGTGCATCGAAAGAGCTTAGTACGCTAAGACTGATGCCAGCAGAACTTCCCGGTGTATAGATAGTAAAATCCGCACCCTCTTTGTAACGCTTAACTCGATTACGATCCTGTCCCCAGCTTTTGATCCCCTCTTCCCACATTTGTGCAGTTTTTTGAGCGAAGGAAGGAATATCCAACCCCTTGCGTTCTGCTTCGGCTTTGTCGATCCAGGGCTCAAACTTTTTAGGATCAAAATCGTCAAATGCCAGCAGAAGATCTCCCATATCACCCTTGGGGTCGATAACGATAGAGGGGATCCCGTCTAAAACAGCCTCTTCGATGATACCCACACCAAGTCCGGTTTTACCACTCCCCGTCATACCGATGATGGCAGCATGTGTGGTAAGGTTTTTATTTTTTAAAAGCAGCAGATCTTCTGTATCTTCGCCTGTCTTGATATCTTTTTCACGACCAAGATAAAAAAGTCCCATTTTCTCATATACTTCACTCAGGTTCATATTATACTCCCGGGGATTTTATTATGGAAGATTATAACAAAGTGTAGTAAAAACTTTTTAATCCGGTTCTTTGATACCGTTGTATTCTTCCATTTCTTTGGAAAAACCGGCAGTGCAGCTGTTTACGGCATTGTGTAGCTGCCAGTAGAGTGCTTTTGTAATACGACCTGTTGGACGTTTACCTATGGATTTTTGAAACGCTTTGATAGCCGCGGCAGTATCCGGTCCCATTTTGCCATCTATAAATCCTGGATGAAATCCAAGTTCTGTAAGTTCAGTTTGTATTTTTTTAACATATTTGCTGGAGTATCCGTAAGCTAAAGTGCTTAAAAGAATGGATACGAAAACTATTTTAAGTAATTTTTGCATTTATTTCTCCTTAATCAAAAGCTTTATTATAGCAGATAGTTATTGTTTTTATAATATCTTTCATTTTTTACTATATTTTTATTATCTTGAATTTGTTGATATAAATATGATGATAAGTACACTTTAGGTATTTTCGATATAATGGGCATTTTTAAACAAAACCTAAATATAGGATAAAACATTGAGAAGTCATTATTGTACGCAGATAGATGAGAGTGCTATCGGTGAAGAAGTTACACTATGCGGCTGGACGAATAGTTACAGAGACCATGGTGGTGTAATTTTTATCGATTTAAGAGATAAAAGTGGATTGGTACAGCTGGTATGTGATCCCGCAGACAGCGAAGAGGCACATAAAGTTGCCAGCAGTGTCAGAGATGAATATGTACTGATTGCCAAAGGTAAAGTACGTGCAAGAGGTGAAGGGCTTGAAAATCCAAACCTTAAAACTGGAAAGATCGAAGTTGTAGTGTCGGATTTGACAGTTGAAAGTAAAAGTGAACCGCTTCCTTTTGTCATAAACGATCCAAATGTCGGGGAAGAGACGCGCTTGAAGTATCGCTATCTTGATCTTCGTAAAAAGAGTTCCTATGACACTTTCCTGCTTCGTTCCAAAGCGACAATCGCTGCAAGAAATATTTTGGATGCCAATGGATTTTTGGAAGTAGAGACGCCTGTTTTGACAAAGTCAACACCTGAGGGTGCGAGAGATTATCTGGTACCGAGTCGTGTGCATGGAGGCGAATTTTATGCACTTCCTCAGTCCCCGCAGCTTTTTAAACAGCTTTTGATGGTGGCGGGATTTGACCGATATTTTCAGATAGCAAAATGTTTCAGAGATGAAGATCTCAGGGCTGATCGTCAGCCTGAATTTACGCAGATCGATCTTGAGATGAGTTTTGCAGGACAGGAAGATGTGATCAAAGTTTCCGAAGATATGCTTAAAGCTGTATTTGCTGCCTGTGGATATACAATCAATACCCCTTTTAACCGTATCACCTATCATGATGCGATGGAAAAATACGGCAGTGACAAGCCGGATCTCAGATATGATCTGGCGATGGTAGATGTCATCGATATCTTTGCAAGATGTGAAAATGAGATTTTCTCAAATATCGCGAAAGATAAACACCATAATCGTATCAAAGCGCTTAAAGTACCAAATGGTGACAATATCTTCTCAAAACGTCAGATGAAAGGTTTTGAGGATTATGTACGTCAGTTTGGTGCGAGTGGTCTGGGATATTTTCAGATGAAAGAGGATGGTCTGAAAGGTCCTCTGACAAAGTTTTTCTCTGAAGCGGATATTGAAGAGATTATCAAAGCGACTGATCTGAAAGTCGGAGATGTTGTTTTTTTTGGTGCAGGTGACAAGAAACTGGTTCTTGATTATATGGGGCGTTTCAGAATCTATCTTGCAGAACTTATGGAAATTATCCCTGAAGATGTATTTGAATTTGTATGGGTTGTTGATTTTCCTATGTTTGAAGTTGATGAAGGAAGAGTTAAAGCATTGCACCATCCGTTTACAATGCCAAAAGATCTTGATAAAGAGTATGTGGAAGAGATTGAGTCTATCGCATATGATATTGTTCTCAACGGTGTGGAGCTTGGCGGCGGTAGTGTACGTATCCATAAACCTGAGATTCAGGAAGAAGTTTTCAAGCTGCTGGGTATCAGTGAAGAAGAGGCGCAGGAAAAATTCGGTTTCCTTGTGGAAGCACTCAAATATGGTGCACCTCCGCATGCAGGACTGGCATTTGGACTGGATCGTCTGATGATGCTTATTACCAAAAACAGTTCTATCAGAGATGTTATCGCATTTCCTAAGACACAGACTGCACAATGTCTGCTGACACAGGCACCGAGTCCGGTTGATCCAGAGCAGCTGAAAGAGCTTAGTATCAGAATCAGAGAAAAAAGAAAAGCATAAGGGGAAATAACGTGAAAAAACTATTTTTAATCATAGGAGCACCTGGAAGCGGTAAAACGACTGATGCGGAATTGATTGCCAAAAAACATGACAATATCACACACTATTCTACAGGCGATATGTTCAGGGCTGAAGTTGCCAGCGGCAGTGAACGTGGACAGATTATTAAGTCTTATATCGATAATGGTAATCTCGTACCTATCGACATTGTTATCGAAACGATTGTCGGTGCGATCAAAAAAGCACCTACAGATGTAGTTGTGATCGATGGTTATCCAAGAAGTACGGAGCAGATGGAAGAGTTGGATAAGTATTTGCAAAATGAAGATGACGTCAAACTTGAAGCAGTGATCGAAGTGGAAGTAAGTGAACAGACTGCAAGAGACAGGGTTCTGGGACGTGGTCGTGGTGCAGATGATAACAATGAAGTTTTTGATAACCGTATGAAAGTTTATCTTGAACCGTTACCTGCTATCGAGAAGTTTTACAGTGAAAAAGGTTTGCTGCATAAAATAGACGGCGAAGGTACTATCGAAGAGATCGTAGATACGATGGATAAATTTATTCAAAGTAAAATATAAATCCGAAAGTGAGGTTTTAGCCTCACCTTTGGATTATGCCATAGATACCTCTTTTTTATTTGAAGAAATTGTTTCTTCATAAGGATAATCATACATTTTTTCATAATATTCATGTGCCATTCTGTTTGAGTCAAAATACGGCACTATATCACGCATTGCATTTTTCATAATAGTTACCCATTTTTTAGGATCGTTGTAATAGGTTGGAATGATTTCATTCTCAAGTACATCCATCATGTTTTTATTGTCAAGTTTATCCTGCTCTTCCGTAGAAAGGGTTTCATCACATCCAGGGATAGTATAGGAATTGATACCGTGTTTTGCAAATTCCGGGTGCCATCCGTCTGGGATAGAGAAGTGAATAGCTCCATTCATTGCAGCAGTCATACCACTGGTACCGGAAGCTTCACGGTTGACGCGGGGTGTATTGATCCAAATATCTGCACCTTTTTTCAAAATAGCAGAGAGTTCTAGTTCATAGCCTGTCAAAACAGCTATATTTTTGATATCTTTTGACATATGTACCAGTTCGTTGAAAATACTGACAGCGACACCATCTGTCGGATAAGGTTTTCCTGCCCAGATAATTTGTACCGGTTTTTCACTGTTTTCTACCATTTTTCTGAAACGTTCATAATCATATTTTAAAAGTCCGGGACGTTTATATTCGGCAAATCTTCTTGCCCATACAATAGTGAGTACATCAGGATCAAAAAGTTTTCCTGTCTGGTTCGCAACAACATTGAAAAGCATTCTTTTGAGATGTTTTTTGCGTGAAATGATTTCATAGTCAACATTGTCATCATAGGCACGAAGCAATCCTTTGTCCTGCCAGTAGCGTCTGTTTTGTGCATTGGTAATAGGTATGATCTTCTCATCTTCACTAAGGACATCCTTCCACATATCATTTGCAACTTTTGCATGGATTTTGGAGACTGCGTTGGATTGTTTGGAGAGTTTTAGTGCTCCTACAGTGAGACTGAACATATCACCCTGTGTACCTGTGATTTTTCTTACGGTAGGGACGTCTAAAGAAGAGAAGAAGCCCATTCGGTGGAGTAGGTCGATATTATGTTCTTCATTACCGGCTGCTTCAGGGGTATGGGTTGTGAAAACAACACGCTTTTTGACTTCATGAATATCTTGGTATTTTTCATAAAGTTTAAATGTCAGAGGTACTGCATGCCCTTCATTCATATGGTAAATATCTATCTCTTCCCCAAGTGCTTCAAGGGCTTTGACTCCGCCTACTCCAAGTACAATTTCCTGCGCAATTCTGGTTTCATGATTTCCGTCGTAAAGTCTGGAAGTGATAGTTCGGGAGAGGTGATCGTTGGATTCTATATCTGTTGAAAGCAGAATCATCGGTGCTGTCTGAAATGTTTCCGGTTTTAAAAGGTAAACTTTTACATGAACAGGTCTATGATTGATTGTAACGGTTACTGTAACATTTGGATCTTCGAGAAATTGATAAGTTTTTCGGGTATAAGCGGCACGCATACTTTGATCTGCTTCCCGCTCCTGGTCATAATATCCGTGAGACCAGAGCATGCCTACACCAATAACATTTTGTTTTAGTTCATAAACACTTCTCATATGTGAACCGGCTAAAAAACCAAGTCCTCCAGAATAGATTTTGAGAGCCTGATGCAATCCAAATTCCATGCTAAAATATGCTACTTTTGTATTGTATGTCTGGTTATCTGTAAAAAAACCTGTATGTATTGTCATGAAATAAATCTCCTAATTGTTTTTTTATAGATCGGCATGGTTTGGATTAAAATTAAAAAAAGTAAAAAAAATATATAAGTTTTATGTTATAATGGTAACAAAATATTTTGAGGAGGAGTTTATGACAATCAAACAGTGGTATGACTCAATAGGACAAGAGGGATCCATTTTTGATGTAAGTGATCCTGAAAAATTCAAAGAAGCGACTGCGGCTATTTTATGCAATATTCTCCACCTCGAAAGTGCACAGGAGAGGGAAGAGTTACAGGAGTTTTGTACACTCTTGAAAAAAGATGCCCATTTAGATAAAGAGAAACTCTCTTCAGCTAACAAGGATGTTCTCAAAAGCAATATTGAAAAATATACGAAAGTGGTAAAAGAGCAGTTGGGTGATGACAAGATTAAAATGCTGGAATTTATGCGAATGTTAAATCGTTTTATTATGGTTGATAAATGCAAAGAGGAAGATTATTGTATCTTCGATAAAGTACGGGAGTTGCTATTTGACGAGTGATCGTTTTTTATCTCCTCCTCATATTTATAATGCAAAAAAACAAGAACGTAAAGTTGGTTTTGAGATTGAATTCAGCGGTTTGAAGATTGACCAGATTGCACATATCTTAAAAGATATTTTTGAAGGAGATATTCAAAAAATAACCCCTTTTAAGTATAAGGTGATTACTCCTGAGTATGGTGTATTTGGTGTTGAATTGGATTTTCGTTTTTTGAAAGAAGAACTTTTAAAAGAAGAATTGGAAAAATTAGGACTCATTGATGCAGATGATGTAAAATTTATACGCCATATTGAAGAGTTGATTGCTGCGATATCGGAAACAGTTGTTCCTTATGAAATTGTTACACCCCCTCTTTTTGTCACTCAGCTACATATGCTTGATATACTGGAAGAGATACTGCGACAGCATGGTGCTTTGGGGACGGGTGCTTCTTTTTTATATGCGTTTGGGTTACATATCAACCCTGAAGTACCTTCATTTGAGGTAACTGTATTGTTACGGTATCTGCGCGCTTTTTTTGTTTTGTATGAATGGTTGGTATATACAAGTAGAACAGATTTTATAAGGCGTTTAACACCATATATAACCCCTTTTGATAATGAATATACAAAGTTAGTTCTTGATCCCTCCTATAATCCCGATATAAACCGTTTTATGGATGATTATCTTTATTATAACCCGACACGTAACAGACCGTTAGATCTTTTACCGCTTTTTAAGTTTATAGATAAGGAGAAAGTAGAAGCTGTTGTTGATGATCCCCGTATCAAAGAGAGACCTACTTTTCATTATCGTCTTCCTGATTGCAGAATAGATACAGAGGTACATAATATCGCACATGCCTGGAATAGATGGGTGGCTGTAGAGCAGCTGGCAGAAGATGAAATACGTTTGAATAGTATGGCTGAACGTTATCTGGAGTATCTTGAAGATCCATTCTCGATTTTTGAAGAAGAGTGGGCATTGCAGATAGAAAAATGGCAAAACAAGTGAAAAAGCCTCTTATCGGTGTTACAGGACCGGATCGTGGCGGATTTATGGCGTGGAATTTTACACGTTTTATGCTTTTTCTTTCAGAAGCAAATGCCGTACGCATTACTCCTTCTCATAAAGTGGATGCCAGTCGCCTGGATGGGTTGGTTGTTGGAGGTGGATCCGATATTGATCCCCGGCTTTATGGTGAGAAAAGAGATCCCCGTACAGCTCATATCGACCATAAACGTGACAAAATGGAATGGAAACTGATTGAGCAGCTCTATCGTCAGAAAAAACCAATGTTAGGTATTTGCAGAGGAATGCAGATGCTAAATGTCTATCTTGGAGGAACACTTAATCAG
Organism: uncultured Sulfurospirillum sp.; assembly: GCA_964651755.1. Taxonomy (GTDB): domain Bacteria; phylum Campylobacterota; class Campylobacteria; order Campylobacterales; family QNZT01; genus QNZT01. Next base: position 12,940 of record CAZYZD010000010.1, read on the forward strand.
CATATTTTAGATATGGATCTGGAATATACGCATCAAAAATCACCATTACCACATAAAATAATTTTTATCAAACCCCATACTTTGCTTTATAGTATTTTAAAAGTACGTAAATGTGAAGTGAATAGTATTCATCATCAGGCAGTTGAAAAGCTGGGGAAAGGGTTGCTAGTATCTGCCGAAGATAAAAACAGGATTGTTCAGGCTATTGAGCATACAGCTTATCCATTTTTACTTGGGGTGCAGTGGCATCCGGAATATATGCCCCAGTCACTTTTACAAAGGCGTCTTTTTAAAGCATTTGTTGATCATACAAAAGGCAAAGCTGCACTTTAGTGTTGTTTCATCTCTCTTAATATTGCCTGGACTCTCTCTTCTGCACTTTTAAAGTCTTTTGGATATTCCTGGAGCGTTGTTTTTTCAGCTAGTTTTACCACTTCTTTTGCTTCTTTGTTTGTTTCTGTTTGTTCGGGGATAACTGTTTTTTGAGGTTCTTCAGAGCTTGTTTTGGGTTGGGCAGGTTCTTTTGCCAGTGGAGGATTGAATTCTTTTTTCTTTGTAAGGTTCTTTTCTTCAATACCAAGTGTTGAAGTTTCTTTTGTATTTTTGGTTTGATTCTCTTCAGGCAATTTAATTTCTGACAGAGTGGATGTGGAAAGATTTATCTCATCAGGCAGGGAAGTTTCCTCTTGTGTCATATCTTTTGTTGATGTGTTTTTTTCAATGATAGTATCAGGTTCGCTAAGCAGAAACTCATTATGTTCGAGTTTGTTAATAAGCTTTTTAAATTCTGAAGCTGTTGTTTTGTCTTCTGCGACTATTTTGTTGTCAGGTGTAACATAAAGACTTTGGTTCATCAGATTCAGTTCCCGTATAGCGAGAAGCAAAAAAAGAGTGATTAAAATATATTTCCACATATATTTCCTTTTGGAGAATAGGATATAATTGCATATCGGTAAATCGGTGATAAATTTAAACTACTAGACTATTTAACAAAATGATAAATAAATTTACTTAATAAAAATATTTAAATTTATAAACATTAAATATACTTAATTATATATTTGAAAGGGTTACCAATGTTCACAAAACCTGCCTTTTACAGTGTCATTATCGGCACGGAACTTTTAAATGGAAGAAGAAAAGATAGCCATTTTGAATTTTTAAATAAAACTTTAATCAACAGAGGATGGGAACATAAAGCTAACTTTGTGATTAAGGATGATGTTGCTTTGCTGGAAAATGTCTATACAATGATTCAAAAAGATCCAAATTCTATCATGTTTTCCTTCGGCGGTATCGGTTCTACACCGGATGACTTCACCCGGGAAGTAGCAGCAAAAGCATTTACAGGGGAGGGAGTGGTACGTCATAAAGAGGCGGAAAAGATTATTTTACAAAAACTGGGAGAGCGGGCATATCCTCATCCGATTAAAATGGCGGATTTACCCAGAGGGGCAAATTTGATTGACAATCCGATCAATAAAATGCCTGGATTTCAGCTTGATAACCGTTTCTTTTTTGTACCGGGATTTCCTGAAATGGCACATCCTATGATCGAAGAAGTACTTGAGCGTTTCTATCCTGAAAATGTTAGAAAATATAGCTGCAATTTTGTGGTAGAAGGAAGTGAAGCGATGCTGATAGATATTATGGAAAAGCTTCCCAAAGAGCTGGAACTTTCCTGTTTACCTGCATTTGCCGGAGAGAAAAGGACAGCAGAGATCTATTTAGCCGATATAGATAAGGCAAATTTAGAGAAATGGTGCACCTTTTTTAAGGAAGAGTTGCATAAAATACGCCTAAAATTTAAGGAGATATAAATGGATATAAGTAAAATCAAACCAGGTTCTAACCCGGATAAAATCAACGCACTCATCGAGATTCCGAATGGTTCAAATATTAAATATGAGATTGATAAAGATAGCGGTGCAGTAGTTGTAGACAGAATCCTATACTCAGCAATGTACTATCCAGCAAATTACGGTTTTGTACCAAACACACTGGCAGATGACGGTGATCCGGCAGATATCCTTGTGATCAACGAAAATGCATTTCAGGCCGGTTCTGTAATCGCATGCAGACTTATCGGTGTGCTTGTGATGGAAGATGAAGCGGGAATGGATGAAAAACTGGTAGCTGTACCGGTAACAAAAATCGATCCGACTTACGATGCAGTACAAAGTTTGGAAGATCTTCCAAAAGCAACACTAGATAAAATCAAAAACTTCTTTGAAACTTACAAAATGCTAGAACCAAACAAATGGGTAAAAGTAAAAGATTTCCAGGGCAAAGAAGCGGCGCAAAAAATGTTGCAAAAAGCCATTGACGCATACAAAGGATAACTGTTTCCAAAGAAGAGTTGAAAAGAAGCGCCGCGCGGGCATTCTGCCGAAGAAAACACAGCGTTAGCGCAGGCTTCGGGGCTTTTGCTCCGAAGGCGTAACAAGATACAAACGGCGCAAAAAATGTTGCAAAAAGCCATTGACGCATACAAAGGATAATTGTTTCCAAAGAAGAGTTGAAAAGAAGCGCCGCGTGGGCATTCTGCCGAAGAAAACACAGCGTTAGCGCAGGCTTCGGGGCTTTTGCTCC
>CAZYZD010000010.1:15631-39928 GCA_964651755.1 uncultured Sulfurospirillum sp.
ACAAGATACAAACGGCGCAAAAAATGTTGCAAAAAGCCATTGACGCATACAAAGGGTAATTCTATCTTTAACCTCTCCTAAAATTGTTCATGATAAAATGAACTTTTTTAGGAGTATTTTATGAAAAAACAATTATCTATATTTACACTGCTATTTTTACTGGCGGGTGCGCTTTATGCATTTCAGTTCGGTTTTAAGTCAAAAGATACCTATACTACAAAAATTTCAACAGATAACCTGCTGGCGATCAGCTGGCAAAATGCCTTTTGCCAAACCCATCAAAATAAAAGAGAATGCCGCAATGTCAAACCCTCCCATTATAGTGCATCACACTTTACGCTGCATGGACTTTGGCCGCAGCCAAGAAGCAGACAAAACTGCAAAGGAAAACGCAAGGTTTATCTTCCAAAACCACTTTATCAGGAGCTTTTACAAGTAATGCCTGCTGCGAAAAGCGGATTGCATAATCATGAGTGGAAAAAGCACGGTACATGTTATGGAAAGAGTCCTGAGGAGTATTTCAAAGATTCAATCTCTCTTCTTAAACAGGTAAACCAATCGGCTGTTCGTGATCTTTTTGCACGTAATGTTGGTAAAACGATCACAAAAGAGCAGTTAAACAGAGCCTTTGAGAAAGATTTTGGAAAAGGTACCGGCAGAAAAGTGAAGATGGTATGCAACAAAGGGCTTATCACAGAACTTTGGATTAATCTCAAAGGTAAAATCAGTGAAAGGAGTTCTCTTCCAGAGTTGATGAAACAAGCACCCTCTGTTCGTGGTGGTTGTCAAAAGGGAAAAGTGGATGCAGTGGGGTTTTAAAACTCCAGCTGGTGCGTCAGCTCTTCCAGAAAAGTAGTGGCGTAAGAGCCTTTTGGAAGAGTGAAGTTTAACTCAAACCATGCCTGATCTTCTTTGTAGGTATTTTCTATATCTTCTGCCCATATCCAGGCAAAACGTCTGGTACCGCTCATCTTTTCGCAGAACCCTTCGCACTCTTTGATGATATCTTTTTCATAGTTTCCGGCAAGTCCCGTGGCATTTTGCGCTTTTTTACCGGCGAGCAGTCCTGTCGGGGTGATTTGCTTTTCATAAAATCTTTGACTCTCCGTTTCGAGATCTTCACATAAAAACATTCGTCCGTGCGGATAGTGGTGCATCAGTTCACCGGGAAGGAGTTTGAAAAATCCGGGTTGTGCTTTGATTTGTCTGATGGTCTCTCTTGGAAAGTTGAAAAGATCAAAAAGCTCTTTTTCATCAAAAGAGTCAAAGAGTTTGCTGATCTCTACACGTTTACTGAGCCAAAGGTTGAAAAGATGACTCTGATAGGCAGAAATGAAAAAGTTACGCATCTTTTTATTACGCTCTTTGATTTTCCCTTCAAGAATGCCTTTTCCTCGTTCGAAGTTATTGCCCTCTCTTCCGAAGCGTTGATATCCGAAATAGTTGGGAAATCCCTCTTTATCCATAATTTTAAGAATATTTTGCATCATGAGAGCTTCGGTAGGGTTGACTTTTTTCAGACGGATAAAGAAGCGGTTGCCTTTGAGATGTCCGGTTTTGATCTTATTGTTGTGATATGTAGATTCGAGGATTTTGATCTTTTCATGAGAGAAGTTTTCAAAATGTTTTTCATACTTTTTGAGGATAGAGATGTATTGGATGGTCATACCGTCTTTGTCTTTCAGCCCTGCATAGCCGAATTCACGAAGTTTGGCACCGCTTATTTCACTGAATATCTGTAACATTCCCCATGTGGTCAGATCTTTTTTACGTACCTTGAGAATAAGGTGTTCTCCCTCTCCGCTGAAGCCGTACAGGGGAACTTCTGTAACGACAAAATCTTTACTATTTTTGGTGAAATGTGTGTGTAACGGTGTGTGGTTGAGGTAAAAAAGGCGGTTCATGTTACTCCTGAAAATGGTTCTCCGGACAGACACTCTCATAGCTACCCTCTGTCGCAGTGGCAAAGATGGTTAAAGGTGTCTGATGTTTTTGGGCTATTGCTTTTAGTGTATCCAAATTTTTCGGAGGGAAGGTAAAAAGTATTTCATACTCCTCTCCGCTGCAAAGCTGCTTTTGGGAAATGTTACGATTAAACGCAAATCCAACGCCGTTGATTCTGCTTAAACGGGAGAGATCTTTGCTCAGTCCGTCGGAGATATCCAGTGCCGCATGAATATAAGAAGCGGCTTCATAGAAAAATGGAGCGCGTAAACGAGGTGTGATAAATTTGGAGTTTTCCGAAATTTTTTCGCCTCTGAGGAGTTTTTCAAGATCTTGTTTAACGCTGCCGATATCTCCGGTAAAAGCGACCAGATCGCTTTGTTCGATACCTGTCCGGTAGATAGGATGTGCTGTTTCCGAGATGATGGTGATGGAGATATCGAGGGTTTCCCCTGCTACTGTATCCCCTCCTATGATTTGAAAACCAAACTCTTTGGCTGCTTTTAAAAAACCGTCGGCTAAAGCTTCAAGTTGCAGGGGTGTAAAAGAGGAGGGGATTTTGATACCGATGAGGGCATATTTGGGTTTTGCATTCATGACAATGGCATCGGAAATATTGACAAGCATAGATTTATATGCGATCTGCTCCAGAGACATCCACTCTCTTTTAAAATGTATATTTTCACAGAAGAGATCTTTGGAGTAAACAGTGTTACCAATCACTGCACCATCGTCGCCTATATGGGTATCCGGGAAAAGGTTGATGAAAAAAGATTCTTTGTCTTTCATAAAAATAGTATACCATATATCATATAACAGCGGGGGAGGAGAGGGGATGTCCGATTTGAAAGAGACATTGTTGATTTTTATCAAAGATTTGGAAGAGAGACGTTTTTATGATGCACATGAGCATATGGAAGCTTACTGGCACACCATTAGAAAGACAGATCATCCTCTTCGAAATCTTTGCAAAGGGTTTATCAATGGGGCAACCGCATTTGAGCTGATACGTCTGAAAAGATATGATGCTGCCAGACGTGTTTGGAAGACACATGAAAAGTATTTGGGGTTGATGCAGGATGGAATTGAAGAATATTTACTGTTTCAAAAAGCAAACGATATACTTTTTTCACTCAAAAAAGAGTATCGTTGCGTGATCTGAAAAGTATTATATGCTATACTTAAGTCCAAAATAAGCAAACAAAAGAGGGTCATAACAATGCTGGATACTAAAACGAAGTTACTGAAAATTGAGACAAAAGCATTTTTCTTTGATGCTAAAACCGACTATTTACCACATTTCAGAACGCATACGATTGCGATAGAAGAAGATAAAAAAGTCAAAGATTTACTGGAAAAGATGACAGAAAAAGAGCGTATATTTACCTATCCGAAAGAGGAACTTTTACTACGCATTAACGGCATTTGGACAAATGGAGAATTGAGTATTGCAGAAGCTGCAGCACGTTTTGGACGGGAATGGAAAATAGAGCCGATATCAGGATACAGAGTTATCAAAGACCTTGTGATTGATGACAGTGATTTTATACAAAAACATGACGTACTCGCAGCTTTTGGAGACGAAGAAGATTTTGCTTACTATAAAACACTGAAAAACCTCTACTATGCATCGGGAAGTTTACCGTATAATGATGCATATTTTGGGGATTCGATGTTTGTCTATGCACACTATCTCATAAGTAAGTATCCAGAGAAAAAAGCGGAAATTCTTCAGGCTATTGATCATGAAAACGGTATTTGGCTTTATGAAAGGGAGTGTAATCTTTATCCTTCTGATGATAGCGATGCAAAAATAAAATCTTTGCTGCAGGAGTTGCCTCAGGAGCCGGTAGAGGGTTATACTAAAGAGCGTATGGCGTATTATCAGAAAGCAGAAGAGGCGCTTTGTGAAAAGTTTGGTGTTCAAAAAGATGAAGACTCTGCTCTTGAAACAATTGTTGACAATATAGGTATTGCAAAAATCAAAGAGTCACTTGAACACTCTTTTGAAAATTTTCAGGTAGCTTTTTATGAAGGAAGTTTTGCCTGCGAATATTTGGAGGAAGTAGAACAAAGCGCAGTAGAAGTGCTGGAAGCTATCGGTGCAAAAGTAGTTGATTTTAGCAGAAGTACCTATGCAGATGGGTTTGATATTGTCGATACCAATCCGGAAGTGGCATTTAAAAAAGCGGGAAATATTATGCTGGATGCTTTTGACAGCGGGGCTGAAATCCTGGTAGTAGATAACAGAGAATCACATTTTATGTTTGATCAAAACAAGCTTGCACTTGAAAAAGCAACAGGTAGAGATCTTCGGATGCCTGTTCTTAATATTGCTCAGATTGTGGCACTTGCTGTGGGTATTACAGATAAAGAAAAAATTGGACTGGATGCCCATCAGATTCAGCCGGAATTTCTGTAAACTCTGTGTGAAGGGCTGAATACGGCTCTTCACCAACTTTCAAGCTTATAATAAATTCTTATCCTTCTTACAGATCGTAACAAAAACTTTCAACCTGAAAATCGAAAATGTAACTTTTGGTATATTTTTAGCCGTACTTTACTATAATCTAACAAATTTCTATTTTTAAAGGACAGGCTTAATGAGCATACCGATTCATACATATGATGCTGTCATAGTAGGTGCAGGACTCGCGGGACTTGCAGCTGCCAGAGAGCTGAAAAAACAAGGAAAAAAAGTTGTTGTACTGACCAAACTTCATCCACTGAGAAGCCATTCAGGTGCGGCGCAGGGTGGTATCAATGCGGCTTTTGCAGAAAAGGACAGCGTTGAGCTTCATGAATTTGATACTGTCAAAGGTAGTGACTATCTTGCAGATCAGGATGCAGTTGAGTTTATGTGCCAGACTGCACCGGAGGCTGTACGCTGGGTAGAAAAAATGGGTGCTGTTTTCAGCAGAACGGAAGATGGGAAAATTGCACAGCGTCCTTTTGGCGGACAGTCTCATCCACGAGCTTGTTTTGCAAAAGACAGAACAGGTCTGACTCTTTTACAGACTGTTTTTGAACAGGCAAACCGTCTGGAAGTTGAGTTCCTGGATGAGTGGTATGTATCGGATATTATTTATGATGAAACAACAGCTACTGTAAATGGTGTTGTTGCGTACGATATTAAAACCAGTGAACCTGCTATTTTCAATGCCAAAGCGGTGATGTTTGCAACTGGTGGTTATGGAAGAGCTTATAAAATCAATTCCAATGCCCATGCAAATACGGGTGATGCACTCTCCATCGTCGCCAGACACGGACTTCCTCTGGAAGATATGGAGTTTGTGCAGTTCCACCCGACAGGACTTGCCGGAACGGGTATTTTGATGAGTGAAGCGGCACGTGGAGAGGGTGGTAAACTTCTCAACTCTTTAGGTGAGCGTTTTATGGAGAAGTATGCTCCGGACAAGATGGAACTGGGACCTCGTGACCTGGTGAGTCGTTCTATTACACAGGAGATTCTGGAAGGTAGAGGTGTTGGACCGAACAAAGATGCTGTTTATCTTGATCTGACACATCTTGGTAAAGAGAAGATCATGGAAAGACTTCCTGAACTTCGTGATCTTGCATTGACATTCCTTGGTCTTGATATGATCAAAGAGCCTATTATGATTGCGGCGACGGCACACTACTCTATGGGTGGTATTCCTGTGACGATTGCAGGGCATGTGAAAAAATCTCCGACAGAAACGGTGACAGGTTTTTATGCTGCGGGTGAGTGTTCATGTGTAAGTGTTCACGGCGCAAACCGCCTTGGTGCGAACTCAGTACTTGAAGCGATGCTTTTTGGTCGACACGTAGGACAGACTATTGCAAATGATCTTGACCAGCTTGACCTTAAGCCTGCAAAAGAGAGCGATGCTGACAGAGCAATCAATGAGATGCAGACGATTATCAAAAACAACGGTAGTGAAAGAGTGCCGGAACTCAGAACTGAACTTCAGTCTTCTATGACAGACAATGCCGGTGTTTTCAGAACTGAAGAGTCTTTGAAAAAACAAAAAGAGATTATCAAAAAACTTCATGAAAGATATAAAGATATCAGAATCGATGACAAAAGCAAAGTCTACAATACTGATCTTCAGGAAGCGATAGAACTTGGACATATGCTGGATTACTCAGCGTTTATTGTGGAGGGTGCGCTTGCGAGAAAAGAGAGCAGGGGTGCACATTATAGAAACGATTTTACCAAAAGAGACGATAAAAAGTTTTTGAAACATACTTATGCGTATATGGGTAAAAGAGGCGCTATAAAATTAGAATATGCAGATGTGGTTTTAGGTAAATTTGAACCACAAGAGCGAACTTACTAGGAATTGACGATGGTAAAAGAAGATAAAAAGAAATTATTGTTTAATGTTTTCAGATTTAACGGTGAGACAGACTATCTGCCGCACTATGACAAAATCGAGATGGAAGTAGGTTCAGGTGAAGTTGTTCTGGATGTGTTGAATCGCATCAAATGGGAGCATGACGGTTCTTTCTCTTACAGAAGAAGCTGTCGTCACGGAATCTGTGGTTCATGTGCAGTCAAAGTCAATGGTAAAGCCACACTCGCTTGTAAAGATCGAGTGGAAGACCTGGTAGAGATTTTCGGGGAAGAATTGACTATAGAGCCGCAAAATAAAGCCAGAGCGATCAAAGATATGGTGATCGACAAAAAAGATTTCTGGACAAAATATAACGATGTCAAACCTTATCTTGAAGCAGAGATCGATGAACATCCGACCAGTGAAAATCTTGTCAAGCCGGAACTTGCAGAGCAGATTGATGAAGCGGATTATTGTATCCAGTGTGGTAACTGTTACTATTCATGTCCGGCAGTACAGGCAAATGAAGATTATCTCGGACCTGCTGCACTGGCGCTGACTTACAGATTCAACGCAGATGTGAGAGATGAAGGAAAACGTGACCGACTTGAAACAGTGAATGAAATCGGTTCCGGTATCTGGGATTGTGTCAAATGTTTCGAGTGTGCGGAAGCATGTCCGAAGGAACTTGATCCTATCGGTAAAATTACAAAACTGCATCTTCAGACATTTGAAGAGGATATGGCAAAAGACAATGTTGCAGTACGCCATGCGGTTGGTTTTAAATGGTCTATCGAGAAACATGGTCTTTTAGATGAAGGTGAACTTGTCAAATATTCCGAAGGTCTTCTGGGGGTCATGAAACATATCCCTGAAGCGATTGCGATGTATAAAAAAGGCAAAATTGTGATGCCTTGGGATATGCCTAAATCCAAGAATCTCGATGAAATTCAAACATTAGTAAAATCTGCTTCCACAGCGAAGTTCAAGGGGAAATAATCATGGCAAAATTAAAATACGCACTCTATACCGGATGTACAGCAAGAGAGAGTACTCCGGAACTTTTACAGTCAACTATGGCAATTGCGGAAGCACTTGATATTGAGCTTGTATTACTGGATGAAGCTTCCTGCTGCGGGGCAAGTCATTTGCAGGATTTTGACGATATGCTCTCTTTGACACTCAATGCCAGAAATATTTGCTATGCTGAAAAACTTGGACTCACGATGGTAACCATCTGTAACACCTGCCAGCTCAATACCGGTATGACAAAAGACAGACTTGACAGTGATGAAGAGCTGAAAGCTGCTGTCAATGAAAGACTTAAAGAGGTTGGGCTTGAGTATCAGGGGACGAGCGAAGTTAAACACTTTTTGTATGCGCTGATAGACGATCTTGGACTTGATGCGATCAAGGAAAAAGTGGTAAAACCTTTGTCAGATATGCAGATAGCGGCATTTTACGGTTGTCACAATATCAGACCAAGCCATTTGCAGCACAAAAGCAACGGCGGTGAAAATCCATATACTCCGGATTCTATCGACCGTTTGATTGTAGCACTGGGTGCTGACAATGTTGAATATGAGCACAAAAACAAATGCTGCGGTTTTCATGTAGAACTTCAGGCACCGAAAACAGCAAACAGACTCTCCGGAAACGCAATGCTGGATGCTATCGACAACGGTGCGGAGACGATTGTAACACCATGTCCTCTATGTCACCTTCGTATGGATGTACAGCAGCACAATATTGCCAAAGAGATGGGAAGAGAGATAGATATTCCAGTTTTGCACCTGCCTCAGATGGTAGGGCTTGCACTTGGTATAGACCCCAAAAAACTAGGACTACAGCATAATGTTGCGGATGTAACGTTCGTATAGAAAGTTTTTCTACCCGCTAAAACAGGATAGTGTTATCCTGTTTTAGTATAAGATTACTTTTCAGATTCCAGACGGATATTGTCATAATATTTTCCACCCGTCGCATAAAAACCATCTACACTTAATATTCTGTTTTGTGGTTCCAGTACTCGTAACAGAGCTTCCAGATCAAATGTATAGGGTGTCCACTCTTTCTCAAAACGCATGTTTTCATTGACCGGATACATCAGTTCTACATTACCGCCTTCGTAGACAAGTTTTGTTGCCGGCATATTATTACGTGCGTACCACATACTCCAGGTCATAGTTCTTTTCCCTTCGAGAGTATTGACATATATACCGAAACGAAAGCAGGGAGAGTAGGGGGTTTTATGTTCAAATTTAAGAAATTTTTGGGTGGTATTGTTCCACGACGTGTGATCAGTTTTTAAAAGTTCATTATGGGTATCATTTATCCAAACACCATCTACTTTTTTCCATTTTGCACGAATGTAGATCGATTTTGCACTATTGTAGCCTTCATTTTTGTTTTGTGCTGTGTATCCGCCTTTGTTGACCCAACGTTTTGTAGTACCATCTTCTGCATCTTCATAAATAGTCGGAGGTAGTGGTTCGTCTGTAACTTGAAAAGCAACTTTTGCTTTTGTCTCAAATCCATTGGCATAAAATGCACGAATTTCATATTCTCCAGCATTTAATTTGCCAAAATTGAGATTTCCTGAAATATTGCCGTTACTCCAGTGCCATGCAACAACATTTTCCCAGTCATTGTTTTTCTCTTTAGGATAGATACCTATCCAATCTTCGTCGTCACCGGACATTCTTTCGAAATGGACGATGATATTTTCAGTAGGGCGGTAGAGTGTTTTTGGCAAAGTTAGTGTTGTCGGTAACTGTTGTGCAATTACTGTAAAAGGTGCACTTTTTGCTTCCATCTGAAAACTATTATTGTAAAAAGCACGAACTTCATAGGTGCCGGCTTTTTGAATTGGTGAAAGAGTTACATCTCCTTGTGCAATATCACCTGTCCAATTCCATGCAACGACATTTTCCCAGTCGTTATTTGCTTCAACAGGATAGACACCAATCCAGTCTTCGTTTTGTCCTTCCATTTGTGTTAAAGAAACAATAATAGAGTCGTTAAAAGCGTATTCGTTTTTATTTGTTGTAACAGTTGGTTTGGCATATAGAAGGGATGTTGCCAGGAAGAGTAGTAAAATATATTTCATGATGCATCTCCTGCTTGATAATATTCATCAGGTGTTAACTGGATAAAGTGTTCGATATCCATGGTTGTGTCTGCTAAAACTTTTTTTGAGTCCATTAATGAAATAACAACCGAAGTATATGTTTCATCAAATGTTACCTTGATAGAGCGATTACTGTTGACAAGTGTAAAACTTTTAATCTTTTTTGCATTGGAGTATTGTGCAGTGATTTGTAATGTATTTGTACCTGCTGTATCTGGTTTTCCAGTTGGATTATAGGGTGATTTGTACATATCTCTTTGAGTATGCTCTGAAACCGAATTTAAATTTAATTGCTGGTATTGAAACTGTGCAATTTTGAGATAATTCTCTTTTGTGATAAAACTGGATGATGTACTGTTCTCGTTTGTTGCGGAGGAAGTACCGCAGCCGGATATTGTAAGTACGAATGCAAATATAAAAGTATAAAGTATCTGTTTCAAATTTGTTCCTTATGCTGTTTTAAACCATATAAATGATAAATCGGATAAAAAAAAGAGTTCTAAAGAGGAAAAGGAGTAATCATCAGATTGGAAAGATTATAATAAGATATTTTTTATCCTAATTTAATCTTATATCCGTTATAATGAAAGTATAAAACGGGATAAAGATATAATATACCGTTATAATACATTTTTTTAAAGGAAAAGAATATGCCAAAAATTAACAGATATGTAGACATTGATACAGTAGAGAGAGAATCTAAAAAAGATTATATTGACAGACATTCACCATTTATCCATTGTGAAGATGAAGCAAAAGCGGGTGAAAAGTTTGCTGTAACTGTAAAAGTAGGTAATGAGTATTGTCATCCGGATGATTTTGATCATTTTATTGCAAATATAGCACTTTTCAATGGTGAAACACTGCTTGCACGTGCTGATTTTCTTCCTGGAACATTAGGAAATGCATGTGGTCAGACAGAAGTAACTTTCAATGTTGTGCCAACAGACAGCAAAATGACACTTGTAGCACAGAGTTACTGTACAAAACATGGTGTTTGGGAGAGTGATCCTAAAACTGTTGTAGTAAGCGAATAAATCTTCAGAGGAATCAGCCGGATTCCTCTTTTAAATCCAACATACTTTCTAATAAAAACTGATATAATTATAAAATAAATTATTTATTTTGTTTTTGTAAAGGTTTAAGATGAAATTCCACCATATATTGTTATTGATACTTATGATTGCTATAACAGTTTGTGGTGAAGATATTCCTAAAAAAATTGAAGATATTGAAATTGACACAATGAAATATCTCTCTACAGATGATATTGAAAAGAAATATGATCCGACACGTGATGCAAAAGGACATATCAAAGAGAAACCTTTACAACATATCGAAGCCGGTTTTTCCAATACCAGCGGAAATACAAAAACAACAAGTTTCAATGCAAAATATACCTATTCTCACAATACGCGTTTTTATGAATTGCATAAGATGAATTATACTTTGGAAGCGAGCCTTTTTATGGCAAGAGATGATGATAAACGTACTGCTGAAGAGTATAAAGTGCTTTTTAATGCAAGACAGCCTCTTCCCAATAAATGGTTAAGTTATTTGAGCATAGGGTGGTTGAAAAATGATTTTCAGAATTTTTCCAATAAAGTTGATTTGAGTATAGGGCTTGGTAAAATTCTCTTTTCTGACAAAAAACAGCATCTTATACTAAAACTCGGACCTGCTGTGAATTATGAAGATTATACTTCCGGCGGAAATAGAAGTTATACTTCCCTAAATGAATATATAGAATATCAGCGCAGAATCAAAGAGTACAGTAAATTTTATATCAAGATTGGTGCGAAAGAGAATTTCTCAGATATGCAGAAAGATTATGAAATCAATTCATTGATAGGGTTGAGTGTAGCAGTGGAAGATCGGATTGACTTGACGATTGAATATAATGCATTTTATGATAATCTCCCTTCTGAAAATATTGATAAGAAAGATACCAAGACTGTCATAAGACTTGGATATCGTTTTTGATTATTTTTATTGGAAATAGGCTGGTTGGAGTTACTATTAAATAAAATTTTCCTATAATTATTATTACTGTTGGAGAGGGGAAAATCCATACAGAAAGAGTTACATGAAACCAGTCTGCTTACCAAAAAAGGAGGGTTTGTACGACCCGGAATTTGAACATGATGCTTGCGGTGTTGGATTTGTTGCCCATTTAAAAGGTGAAAAATCACACAATATCGTTAAAAAAGGAATAGAACTTCTTCTCAATCTTGAGCACAGAGGTGCTGTAGGAGCAGAAAAAAATGCAGGAGACGGTGCAGGTATTCTGACGCAGATGCCGGATCGTTTTATGCGAAAAGTTGCCAAAGAACAGGGGATAGATCTTCCTGAATTTGGTCATTATGGTGTAGGTGTTGCCTATATTCCAAGAGATCTGAATGCCGGTATCGAGTGTCAGACTATATTGACAAATGTAGTTGAAGAACTCGGGCTTGAAGTTTTGGGATGGAGAAAAATTCCAACCGACAACACATCACTGGGAGAGCGTGTTAAAGCGGTAGAACCATATGTGTACCATCTTTTTGTCAAACGACCTGAGAGTTTGACTGATGCTATGGCATTTGAGAGAAAGATGTATGTAGCCAGAAAACATGCTCAGACACTCGTAACACAATCAAAAGTTCCCGGAACCGAATATTTCTATATGCCTTCTATGTCCTATAAAACTATCTCTTATAAAGGACAGTTGATTACCGAACAGTTGCCAAAATATTTTGCTGATCTCAATGATCCTGATTTTGAGTCCGCTATTGCATTGGTACATAGCCGTTTTTCGACAAATACATTTCCTTCATGGCAGCTGGCACAGCCATTTAGATATCTGGCACATAATGGAGAGATCAATACACTCCGCGGCAATATAAACTGGATGAGAGCAAGACAATCTATGCTTAAATCAAACCTTTTTACTGCGGAGGAGCTGGATAAAATCTATCCTTATCTCATAAATGAAGAGAAGGGTTCGGACTCTTCGGTACTTGATAATGTTGTCGAACTTCTGACGCTGGCAGGACGTGATCTTCCTCATGTTATGATGATGATGATTCCAGCAGCATGGAAAGATGAAGAGATGGATAAAGATCTGAAATCTTTTTATGAGTATCATGCAACATTTATGGAGCCGTGGGACGGTCCTGCTTCAGTTGCATTTACCGATGGAAAGTTTATCGGTGCAACACTTGATAGAAATGGCTTGAGACCATCGAGATATTCACTGACCAAAGACAATATTCTGGTTATGGCGAGTGAACAGGGTGCGTTGGAGTTTCCTTCTGAAGATATTGTTTTAAAAGGACGTTTACAACCGGGTCGTATGTTTCTGGCTGATCTTGAAGAGGGTAGAATCATCAGTGATGAAGAGATTAAAACCAAATATTCAAAAGCTTTTGATTATGCCGGCTGGGTTGATAAAAACAAGATAAATATAGATGATCTTCCGCTTAATACAGAAGTAAAACAGCCAAATCATGCGACGGTACTGCAAAGACAAAAGTGCTATGGTTACACCCAGGAAGATTTAAAGATGATCTTAACACCTATGGCAAACGAAGCGTATGAAGCGACAGGTTCTATGGGAAATGATACGGCACTTTCTGTTTTGTCGAATCACTCTATCAATCTCTATAACTATTTTCACCAGCTTTTTGCACAGGTAACAAACCCGCCGATTGATCCTATTCGTGAGGAGTCGGTGATGAGTTTGACGTCCTATATCGGTCCCCAGGGAAATCTTTTTCAGGAAGTAGATGAGAGTAGAAAATTTATCAAACTCTCTACGCCGGTTTTGACAAATACCCAGCTGGCAAAACTGCGTGGTGTGAGTGAACTAGATTTTAAATCCAAAACCATAAAGATTCTTTTTGATGCAACCAAAAAAGGTGCTATGCAAAAGGCACTTGAAAAGATCATAACAGAGGTAGAAGATGCGGTAAATGATGGGTATCAGGTTATCATACTCTCTACTCGGGGTATAGGAAAAAGTAAAGCTGCTATACCTACACTGCTTGCAACCAGTGCGGTGCATCAACATCTTGTCAGAAAAGGGATCAGAACGAATTGCGGGTTGGTAATAGAAACAGGGGAAGCCAGAGAGATTCACCATTTTGCAACACTCATAGGCTATGGTGCAAATGCTATTAATCCGTATTTGGCATTTGAGACGATTGAAGATATGCGTAAACGAAAGCTTATCAATAAAGATATCACATATGAAAAAGCGATAGAAAATTACATCAAGGCTATCGGGAAAGGTATCTTTAAAGTGATGTCGAAGATGGGAATATCAACAATTCGTTCTTATACCGGAGCGCAAATATTTGAAGCTGTCGGACTTTCTTCCGAATTGGTAGATAAATATTTTACGGGAACTTCAACCAGAATAGAGGGTATAGGAATGGATACACTTGAAGAGGAGACTCTCATTTGTCATCAGATTGCATATCCTAAAGAGAATCTTGAAGCCAGTGATCTTCGCGTAGGCGGGCACTATGCCTACCGTCAAAGAGGAGAGACTCACCTGGTCACACCGGAAACTATCTTTTTGCTGCAACAAGCTACGAAAACAAACAACTATGAGATGTATAAACAGTATGCAAAGCTTATAGATGAACGCGGTGAAAACTATGTGACGCTTAGATCATTGCTGGATTTTGCAAAACAGGATCCGATTGATATAAACGAAGTGGAAAGTGTTGAGAGTATCATTACCAGATTTGCCACAGGTGCTATGAGTTACGGCTCTATTTCAGAAGAGGCGCATACGACGCTCTCTATTGCTATGAACTCCATCGGAGCGAAAAGCAACACAGGTGAGGGCGGGGAAGATGCCAGTCGTTTTGGTACTGAAAAAAACTCGAAAATAAAACAGGTAGCAAGTGGACGTTTTGGTGTGACAGCCAACTATCTTGTGAATTCCGAAGAGATACAGATCAAGATGGCGCAGGGTGCAAAACCGGGTGAAGGTGGACAGCTTCCCGGACATAAGGTAGATGAGATTATCGGAAAAACCAGACATTCAACTCCGGGAGTCGGGCTTATATCTCCGCCGCCGCATCATGATATCTATTCGATAGAAGATTTGAAACAACTCATACATGATTTAAAAAATGCAAATAAAAATGCAAGAATAAATGTTAAACTAGTTTCGGAAGTGGGTGTGGGAACCATCGCTGCAGGTGTTGCCAAGGCGCATTCAGATGTCGTTTTGATCTCCGGATATGACGGAGGAACAGGAGCTAGTCCGCAAACTTCTATAAAACATGCAGGACTTCCATGGGAGCTGGGACTTGCTGAAACGCATCAAACTCTGGTAAAAAACGGTCTTCGCTCGCGTATAGTCGTACAGACGGATGGACAACTGAGAACAGGTCGTGATCTTGCAGTTGCTACACTCCTTGGGGCTGAAGAGTGGGGAATTGCAACGAGTGCACTTATTGTCGAGGGATGTGTCATGATGCGAAAATGCCACTTAAATACCTGTCCGGTAGGAATAGCCACACAAGATAAAGATTTAAGAGCGAAATATACGGGAAAACCTGAATACGTTGTCAATTTTGTCAAATTTCTGGCAGAAGATTTACGGGAAATTATGGCTGAACTGGGATTTAGAACGATTAACGAGATGGTGGGACGGGTTGACAAACTCAAACCAAAAGAGGGTGTCAGCCACTGGAAAGCGAAACATCTTAAACTTGACAAACTGCTTCACCGTATGCATCTGCGGGAAACTGATACTACGTATCAAAGTATACTTCAGGATCATGGGATAGATAAAGCTCTCGATAATGAGCTTATAGCATTGGCTGAACCTGCTATCAAAAATGGCGAGAAAGTAGAAAAAGAGATACGATTAAAAAATATAAACAGAACAGTCGGAACAATGCTTTCAGCTGAAATGACAAGAAAGTATGGGGAAGAGGGGCTGCCCGAGGATACTATTCGCTTTAAAGCGACAGGGAGTGCCGGACAGAGTTTTGGAGCATTTGTAAACAGTGGTATTACATTTGAAATAGAGGGTGATGCAAATGACTACTTTGGGAAAGGGCTTTGCGGTGGAAAATTGATTCTTTATCCGCCGCAAAATATTCCATATAAACCAAATGAAAACGTGATATTAGGAAATGTTGCATTTTACGGTGCTACCAGCGGTGAAGCGTATATATATGGTTTAGCCGGAGAGCGATTTTGTGTGCGAAACTCCGGCGCTAAAGTTGTCGTAAGTGCGGTTGGAGATCACGGATGTGAATATATGACAGGAGGTAAAGCTGTGATACTCGGTGAAATCGGTAAAAACTTTGCTGCCGGTATGAGTGGAGGTATCGCATATATTTACGATGAGAAAGGAAACTTGAAACAGCGTATCAATACAGAAATGGTAGATTTAGATGCTATTGAAGATCAGAATGAGTCTGATGAAATCAAATCTATGGTTGAAAAATATGTAAGATATACCGGTTCGAAAGAAGCGGAAAAGCTGCTTGAAGAGTGGGATGAAACTGTTTCAAAGATGATAAAAGTAATGCCTGTGGATTACAAAAGAGTGTTGGCTCATATGCCAAGAGCAAAAGATGAACAAGATGTAAGTGCATAGGAGAAAGTCATGGGAAAAATAACTGGATTTAAAGAGTTTGAACGAAAAAACTTCTCACTTGCTCCTGTGGCAGAGAGAATAAAACATTATAAAGAGTTTATCATACCACTGGATGAGGCAGAATTAAATAATCAGGCTGCAAGATGTATGGATTGTGGTGTGCCGTTTTGCCACAGTAACTATGGCTGTCCGGTGGCAAATATTATACCAAGGTTTAACGATCTTATTTATCGTGAAAGATGGGAAGCTGCATTTAGAATCCTCATGAGTACCAATAATTTTCCGGAGTTTACCGGGCGTATCTGTCCTGCTCCGTGTGAAGGTGCATGTGTACTTGGGATACATGAAGATCCTGTAAATATTAAAGGTATAGAGTATGCGATTATCGAGAAAGCCTATAAAAAAGGGTGGATGAAACCAATACTTCCAAAAACAAGGACGGATAAAAAAGTAGCTGTTGTCGGAAGTGGTCCGGCTGGTCTGGCAGTTGCAGATCAACTTAACAAAGCAGGTCATAACGTTGCTGTTTTTGAACGAGATAAGCGTATTGGAGGTTTACTGAGATATGGTATACCAAATTTTAAGCTGGAGAAGAAAAAAATAGTTCAAAGACGTGTAGAGTTGATGAAAGAGGAAGGGATAGAGTTTTTTACAGAAGCCCATATTGGGGTGGATATACCTGTCAAAAAGCTTCAGGAGAAGTATGATGCCGTTGTGCTTTGCGGAGGTGCGACGCTTCCGAGAGATTTGCCGATACCGAACAGAGACGCGAAAAATATACATTTTGCAATGGAGTTTTTGTCTCAAAACAATAGTCGTGTCGAAGGTGAATTGTTCCCTAAGAAAAAGGAGATAGTGGCAACTGGTAAAGATGTAGTCGTTATCGGGGGAGGAGATACCGGAAGTGATTGTGTGGGAACTTCTGTAAGACAAGGTGCAAAATCGATTACCCAGATAGAGCTTATGCCGAAACCGCCGCTAGAGCGGGATGAAACTATGCCGTGGCCGCTTTATCCCCGTATATTTAAGCTCTCTTCCTCTCAAGAAGAAGGATTGGAGATGGGATTGAAAATGGACTTCAATGTTCTTTCAAAAGAGTTTACAAAAGATGATGAGGGAAATGTAACAGGTATAAATTGTGTAAAGATCAAATGGGAGGGGAGAGGTTTTGAAGAGATACCGGGAAGTGAATTTACCCTTAAAGCCGATCTTGTACTGCTTGCTATGGGATTTTTGGGACCCGAACAAGATGGTGTCATAAAAGAGTTGAACCTTGAAACCGATCAGAGAAGCAATGTCAAAACAGATAATTTTGCGACATCGGTTGAGGGGATTTTTTCAGCAGGTGATATGAGAAGCGGACAGTCATTGGTGGTAAGAGCGATTAATGAAGGTCGTGAATGTGCCAGGGCAGTAGATGAATATTTGAGTAAGCGACCATCTTATTTAAATGCAAAAGATAAATCATTGTGTGAACATCGATAGTTTGTTTTCAGATGAAGCCGGTCGGTTCTTTATCTGATATTCCCGGCATCTATACTCTTTGCCGGGGATGATCTCTTTTATCCTTTTTTAACGCGTACTTAGCTATGATAATCGCTATGCAGCAACTGAAACTCTTAAAACAACTATACCAGTTAAAATCATTTGGTTATGACTATTTTGATGAACCCCGTTCTATAGAGAAAGTTGCAGATGCACAAAATATGCAGCTTCCTGATGATCTGGATGCATTGCGAAAGTTTACGCACTCCTGCCATCTGTGCGGATTGAGCAAAACCCGTAAACATGTGGTATTTGGCGAAGGTAATCCTTCTGCGAAGATCATGTTTGTAGGGGAAGGTCCCGGAGAGATGGAGGATAATACCGGTCGTCCGTTTGTCGGACGGGCAGGACAACTTTTGACAAAGATTATTGAAAATGTACTGGAGATTCCCCGGTCTGAGACTTATATTGCCAATATTGTCAAATGCCGCCCTCCTGCAAATCGTGTACCGACTTCGGAAGAAGCTAATACTTGTAAACCCTATTTATTAAAGCAGATTGAAATTATCTCACCGCAGATTATTGTTTCTCTGGGTGCTACAAGTTACCGCTATTTGACAGGAGAGATGGAAACCCCGATTTCCAGAGTAAGAGGAGAGGTGATTGTGTTTGGAAAGTATAAACTTATGCCAACCTATCATCCCAGTTATCTGCTGAGAAATCCTTCTGCAAAAAAAGATGTCTATCAGGATATGTTAAAAGTAAAGGCTATGTTATGAAAAAATGGATTGTATTAATTTTAACAGGTTTTGCAGCGATGCTTTATGCAGAGCACAGCCAGTATCAGGAGATGCCTGTTGAAACGATAATGATGGGTGATTTTGAAAATGATACCACACCCCGACACAATGAGATTGTAAGAAGTACTTCCGGGAATATGACAGAAGAGGTTACGGTAATCTCTGCAGATGAGTATTTCCAGGAAGATGAAGAGATGCAAAGTAGTGAAAAAGTTATTGCCCAGACGATGCAAGTCGAGATGGATAAACCGAAAATTGCTCTGCTGGTACCCCGTAAAGTGATAGGTGGATATGCCAACTCTGTTGCCAATGTGATTCTTTCCTATCTGATTTATGGAAAACAAAATTTTGTTTTTGAAGTATTCGATTCTCAAACACAGAGTAAAGAAGCATTGACACTTGCTTTGGAAAAGATCAGACATAAAGGTTATAAAATTGTAATTGCACCATTGACACCTTCCGGGGCAAACTTACTTGCATCGCTGGAAAAGCAGATGCTGGTTTATGTACCGACAGTCAATATAGATGATGTTTATGTTGAAAATCCAAATTTTTTGTATGGTGGGATCGATTATAAAGCGCAGGTAGATGCATTGTTGCAGTATGCAGATAAAAAGATTGTTGTATTTGATGATGGAAGTGCATTATCAAAAAAGATTTCAGACTATGTTCATGAAAGCCGTTTGGAAGATATTGTATACAGTAAAGTAATTAAAAATGTCAAGGCAAATCTCTCTTATCTGTTTAAGCGAAACAATAAACTGACAAATGCTTCTATCTTTTTAAATATGCCCGTTGTCAAGTCTGCTCTGGTAGCTTCACAATTGAGCCGTTACAAAGTGCCTTATAAAAAGATTCTCTCTACACAGGTGAACTATTCGCCGCTGCTTTTTACTTTGACGCAGGTTTCGGATCGTGAAAGATTTTATATTGCCAATGCCATAGGCAAAGCACCTTTCGCGCTGGAAGATATGAATGATCTGATAGGGAGTGATATTCGTTATAATTGGATAGATTACGCTACAAGTGTCGGATTGGATTATCTTTTTACCGATATGCTTTCATTTCAGCAAAACAGAATCTTTCATGAAGAGCTTTTCGGTCAGCAAATATACTATAATACAGAGATAGTGCGAACAAGCGAAGGAAGTTTTGTACATCTGGATCTTGTCAATGCACCATTATCGGCTGAAGAAACGTGGTAATTGTTATTAATATGTGCAGTCAGTAGTTACTAACTGCACATTACTATCTTAAAATCTTCTACCCAAACTAAATTCGATTCTGGAAGTTCTGTCCTCATCTTTTGCATCAAGTGCTTTTGCATAGGAGATTTGTAACGGTACACCAAGCGGAGATTTTGCCCATTCGATACCGATACCGGTGGAAGATCTGTGAATTTCATTGAATTTATCGTCGCCCGTCATACCATAATCCAAAAAGGTAAGCAGACGCATCTGGACAGATTCAAGCAAAGGGAAACTCAGTTCAAGTGAAAATGCTGCCAGTTTTTCGGCACCTACAAGTGCGCCTGTTTCATTTCTTGGTGCAAGTGTACCATATTTAAATCCACGTACAGATCCCATACCTCCAAGATAGAGTTTTTCATTCAGAGGGATGTTCCCTTTGTCCTCGATTTGGCTTGCTTTGGCTTTCAGTCTGATGATCAGGTCATAATCCAAACTCTCCTGCAAACCATAGTAAAATTTGGCGCTGACAGAAGTACGGATAAATTTTGCATCTCCTCCAACACCTGCATATTCTACGCTTCCATTCAAGTTCATACCTGAACGCGGTAGATAGTAGTCATCTGTGTTATCAAATGAGAGGGCTGGGATGAGAGAACTTTTAACAACTCTTCCTTCCTGGTAGTAGATAGTATCCTTCAGTGAGTCGCTGACGTTGGAAAGTTCTGTATCTTCATAAAGATAGGTCAGTGAAGCATGATAGTGTCTGCCTATCTTTTTACCGATTTTTAAGCTTCCTCCTACTGAGTCTTCATTATAGTCATAGTAGTCAAATTTTCTTCTGTAGATATTTCCTCCAAGGCTGTATTCTGAGTCAAATATACGAGGATTGAAGAAATTGAGACTACCTCTGACAGTTTTTTCGGAAGTATCCAGATTGATACCTGTCTCAATACCTGTTCCAAGAAAGTTCCTGTCTGAAAGTCCGAGGTTGATACCAAAACCGTCATAACTTCCGTAAGATAAACCTCCCATAATACTTCCAGTACTGGCTTCATCTACTTTTACCAGGAGGTCTACATGATCTCTGTCCACCGGTGTAGGGACAATCTTGACATCGTTAAAATAACCTGTTCTTCTGAGTGCATTGATAGAGTCCTGCATATCGATCTGAGAGTAAGGTTCACCTTCGCTGAGGTAGAGTTCACGTCGGATTACACGATCAAGTGTTCTTGAATTTCCTGCAATGGTAATATTGCTGACATAGACTTTCTTTTCCGGTTTGATGATATAACGCACAGAAGCGGTGTGTGCTGTTCTGTCTTGCTTTACATCCGGATAGATTTTGGCAAAAGCGTACCCTTTTTTTGAAAGTTCTTTTTTAAGCATTGCAACATCTTTACGTAATTTTTCGACGTTGAAAACTTTTCCTTTTTTGAGTTTTAGCTGTTCTTTTAAAATCTTGGGATCTATGATTGAAGGATCAACTTCGATATCGAGATCACCTACCTTATATTGTGGACCTTCATCGATATGGTATGTTAGTGTTGCGGTGTAGTCATTGAAGTTGGTTTTAAGAAAAGGTTTGGAAACTTTAACATCAAGGTAACCATTTTTAAGGTAAAACTCTTTGATTCTCATTGCATCGTATGGTAGTTGGTCTGCTTTGAGTTTCCCATCGTCGCGACCGAAAAACCATCCTAATGTCTGTGCTTCTTTGTTTGCGATATATGGTTTAAAATCCTCATATTTAAACTTTTTTGCGCCAATAAAGCGAATCTTTTTGATATGGACATTTTCACCTTTCTGGACGATGATATCTGTTTTCAGACTTCCCTCGTTAATCTTTTCTTCTTTGATTCTGACAGTAGAGTCAAAGTATCCTTCTGATTCCAGTTTTTTGGTGATTGTATCTTTGATTCTTTTAATTTTTGTATCGTCATAAATGTCACCTTTATGCAATCCCGAAGCTGTTAGCATTTCTTCATTTTTATCCTGGGAACCATATCCTTTGAGTTCTACTTTTGCGATAACAGGTTTCTCTTTTACATGATAGACCAGTACGCCGTTTTTATCTTCTACCCAGATATCTTCAAAGTATTGTTGTTTATATAAGGCTTTGATACTATCACTGATCTTGGCTTCATCAATCTGCTCTCCGGGCTGGATAGCGATAATCTCTTTTGCAATTTCAGGAGAGATATGCACCAGTCCGTCAAATTCTATTTTTTTGATAGTTTGGGCATATGTTGTCTGAGAGAGTAAAAATGTTGCCAGAATAATATTTCTACTGGTATGTAAAAATGTGGACGAATTCATATGTTTTTTACCTTATGTTGGGTTTATTGAAATATAGTTAAATTGATTATACAGATTTTTTACTAATGAAACACTATCGTATGTGAAAGAGCAGCTCTTAAACCTCTCTTGGATAAAATTTCCGGCAACAATCGGGGGAACTGTACAAAAAGGAGATAGAGAGATGAAAGTAGGTATTGTAGGACTAGGACTGATGGGTGGTTCTTTTGGTCTTGCGCTGAAAAATAGTATACCTGAATTGGAAATAACAGGGTTTGATCATAATCAGAAGCATTGTCAAACAGCTCTCTCTTTGGGTTTGATTGATCATATTGGAACATTTGACGAGATCAAAAAGTGTGATGTGATTATTCTCGCGATTCCGGTAGAAGGTATTATCAAGGCGCTTCATGAACTTAAAGATATTTCCCTGGAAACAACTGTGATCGACCTGGGCAGTACCAAAGCCAAAATTGTACATGAGTGTCCCCCTCAGATACGTCAGAATTTTGTAGCCGCACATCCTATGGCCGGGCGTGAAAAATTTGGACCTTCTGCGGCTATACCTGATCTTTATCGCAATAAAATCGTTGTATTGTGTGATTTGGAAGAGAATGCATTGCAGCACAGTGACAGGGCGATTGAGATATTTGAAGCACTTGGAATGCAGATAGTTTATATGAAAGCTGCCGAACATGACAGGCATGCTGCTTATATCTCCCATATGCCTCATGCTGTCAGTTTTGCATTGGCAAACAGTGTGATGGAACAGGAAGACCCCAAGAGTATTCTTGCACTTGCTGCCGGCGGGTTCAGAGATATGAGCCGTATTGCCAAAAGTTCTCCGCAGATGTGGAGTGATATATTTCTGCAAAATGCAGATCATGTCATAGAAGCGATTGAATCTTTTCAGACAGAGTTGCAAAAAGCAAAAGAGTTAGTACAAAGTAGAGATGAAAAGGCACTCAAGAAGTGGATGCAAAGTGCCAATGAACTGCATAAAATCCTCTGAATATAGTTACAATATACATTTCGTTTTTCTTTAACTGATAAAGCTGAAGTATTGTTTTATCTTGTCATCATCCTTTGTGCGGTACACTTTTTTTATGCAGAAAATACACCAAAAATTACACCTCTGGTATGCCCAAAACGGGAGACATGATTTACCCTGGCGTAAAACGGAAGATCCTTATCATATTTATCTCAGTGAAGTGATGCTGCAGCAGACACAGGTAAAAACTGTACTGGAGCGTTATTACTTTCCTTTTTTGGAAAAGTTTCCGACACTTCAGGCACTGGCAGATGCACCTTTGGATGAAGTGCTGAAAATGTGGGAGGGACTGGGGTACTATACACGGGCAAAAAATCTGCATAAAGCAGCACAGATTGCCGCTCCTGAACTGCCTCGAACATATGATGGTCTGCTGGCATTGCCGGGTATTGGGAAAAATACGGCATCTGCGATCTGCGCATTTGCTTACCGTCAGAAACGTGCGGTGATGGAGGCAAATGTCCGACGTATTCTTTGTCGTCTTTATGTATTGGATGATCCAAAAGAGGATGAATTGATTCAAAAAGCAAATGCACTTTTGGATAACTCCAATCCTTTTGATTACAATCAAGCGATGATGGATATCGGTACGATGGTTTGTAGTTTTAAAAATCCACTTTGTTGTAAATGTCCTTTTGAAGAGATATGTCAGGCAAGGGCACTTGGGTGTTATGACTTTCCTGTGAAAAAGAGTCGTAAAGTACCGACACGTAAAGAGATAGTCGTGGTTGAATTCTATCAGCAAAAAGTAAAGCTGATACAAAGAGAAGGACGTTTTTTGCATGGACTTTGGGGTTTTCCTTCTTCTGATAATGCGAAGGGAGAGAGTATAGGAGAAGTGCGTCATCAGTACACCCATTTTAAACTTGAACTCTCTCTTTTCTTGTTCCATTGTAAAGAGGAGAAGCGTAATATGTTTACAAGAGAAGAGATAGAAGATCTTGCGCTTTCTACGGTTGATAGAAAGATTGTCAGGCTTTTGGAGAAGCGTGGTCTCTTTTGATACACATCAAACTTTCTATAAATGAGTAATGGTATAATCATCTAAAAAGAGAGAGGTTATGAAACGTGTTCTTATCACCGGCTGTAGTTCCGGGATGGGCAAAACAACAGCACTTTTTTTACATGAACAGGGTTTTGAAGTCTATGCGGCAACACGTACACCCCATACACTGGATTCTTACAGTTGCGAGACGTTTCATCCTCTTTTTCTGGATATTACAAACTCTGAAAATACAGCTGCTATCATAAAGAAAATCCCCCGAATTGATATTTTGGTAAACAATGCAGGATATGGTTTGGTTTCCACCGTTGAAGATGTAACTGAAGCAGAGATGAAAGCACAGTTTGATGTCAATCTATTTGGATTATTGCGTGTTACCAAAGCAGTTATCCCCAAAATGAGAGAACAAAAAAGCGGTATTATCTTCCTCTGCCTGCCAAACAACCCGCTGGGAGAGTGCCTGGATAAAG
>CAZYZD010000011.1:0-38920 GCA_964651755.1 uncultured Sulfurospirillum sp.
GGACATAAAGTTACCCCTTTGATTGCGTCGCTTCGTTATACAACACCTGGTGTGACGCTCATCTCGCCTCCACCACATCATGATATCTACTCTATCGAAGATTTGGCACAGTTGATTTTTGATATGAAACAGATCAACCCGGATGCGGTAATAACTGTAAAACTTGTTTCAACAGCAGGTGTTGGAACAATTGCAGCAGGTGTTGCCAAAGCTTATGCGGATAAGATTATTATATCCGGCGGGGACGGAGGTACCGGTGCGGCGCCTTTGACCTCGATTAAATATGCAGGTAATCCATGGGAACTTGGACTTAGTGAAGCGCACAATGCATTGAAAGTAAATGGATTAAGAGAGTTTGTCCATTTGCAGACAGATGGTGGTTTAAAAACCGGTCTGGATGTGGTTAAAGCGGCGATGCTGGGAGCAGAGAGTTATGCTTTTGGTACAGCTGCACTGACAATGGTAGGATGTAGAATTCTTCGAATCTGTCATATGAACAAATGTACAGTTGGTGTTGCGACCCAGGATGAAAATCTCAGAGAACACTTTGTTGGAACTGTGGATCGTGTGATTAACTTCTTTACGCTTCTTGCCGAAGATGTGCGTCAGATAATGGCATCGCTTGGTTATAAAACGATGGAAGAGTTGATTGGAAGAAGTGATCTCATGACATTAAAAGATGATCCATTTGTAAGAAAATTTGATTTTTCTGCTATCTTGCAGAATGTTGAAGGGATCAATACCTGTCAAAAAGAGCGTAATGAACCGTTTGATAAAAATGAGTATGAAAAGAAGATTCTGAAAGAAGTTTATAAAGTTATTGAAAATCCGAAAGAGAATATTGTTGTTACAAAAAAGATCAGTAATCTAAACAGAAGTTTTGGTACATTGATCAGTGGTGAAATTGCCAAATATTATGGTAATGCAGGTTTACCTGATGACAGTATAACTTTCAAACTCGAAGGTATTACCGGTCAGTCATTGGGTGCGTTTTTGATCAACGGTATATCGATTTATGTCAGAGGTGCCGGAAACGACTATGTGGGGAAAGGTATGAATGGCGGTAAGATTGTCATTACTCCTCAAACCCAGAGTGATCAATTCTCCTGTGCAGGAAATACATGTCTGTATGGTGCGACAGGTGGTAAACTTTTTGTTGCAGGAAGCATTGGAGAGCGTTTTGCTGTAAGAAATTCCGGGGCTGTTGCAGTTGTTGAAGGTACCGGTGACCATGCCTGTGAATATATGACAGGTGGTGTTGTAGTGATACTTGGTAAAACCGGTGTGAATTTCGGTGCGGGTATGACAGGCGGTGTTGCCTTTATATACGATGAAGATCGTGAATTTTTTGATAATCTCAATCAGGAACTTGTCAATGCTACAAGAATTGATACAGATGAATCAGATGAAGAGAGACACTTTATCAAAAAGCTTTTGCGCACGTATATTAACGAGACATCAAGTAAAAAAGCACAATACATTTTGGATAACTTCAGGCATACACTGAGGGATTTCTGGATTGTAAGACCAAAAGATATGCGTAAAACACCGTTAAATCCGGATGAGGGGGATTAGGATATGCAAAACTTTACAAACCTGGAGAGAATTGAGCCTTTAAAGCGTGGTTCCAATGAAAGAAAAAAAGATTATAAAGAGATATATGAAATATTCAGACCTTCCGAAGCTGCTGCACAGTCAGATAGATGTGTACAGTGTGGTGACCCCGGATGTCATGATAAATGTCCTTTGCATAACTATATTCCTTACTGGTTACGTGGTGTTGCTTCTAAAGATATAGGACTCTCTTTTAAAATATCCAATGAAACGAATCCATTTCCTGAAATTACAGGACGTATTTGTCCTCAGGACAGACTTTGTGAGGGTGATTGTACTTTGCACCAGGATGGCTATGGTGCCGTTACAATTGGTTCTATTGAAACCTTTATCAGTGAAGAGGGATTTAAAAAAGGATTGAAACCTCAATTTGCAGAGAAGTTTACTGATAAAAAGGTTGCTATTGTCGGTTCAGGTCCTGCCGGATTTTCTGCAGCGACATATTTAATGCGTGCGGGAATCAATGTTGAAATGTTTGAAAAAGCGAATCGTCCGGGGGGACTTTTAACATATGGTATTCCCAGTTTCAAACTTGAAAAAGAGGTTGTATTCAGACGTTTTAAATTTTTGCAGGATGCAGGCATGAAGCTTTTTCTCAATGTTGAAGTGGGAAAAGATGTAGACTTTAAAGAATTGCTTGAAAATTATGATGCCGTTTTTATCGGGATAGGTGCTGAAAAATCCAAAAAGGCTAATATCCCCGGAGAAAATGCAGAAAATGTTTTTCTGGCAATGAACTTTTTACGTAGTATTCAGAAGAAGATTTTCAATGAACAGTATGATTTAAAATATGAAGTTGCCGGAAAAAGAGTAGTGGTTATTGGTGGTGGCGATACTGCTATGGATTGTATTCGAACATCGCTTCGTGAAGGGGCAAGCAGTGTGAAATGTCTCTACAGACGAGATGCCAAAAATATGCCTGGAAGTCGTAAAGAGTTTAAAAATGCAAAAGAAGAGGGTGCAGAATTCATCTTCAATGCTTCTCCCAAAGAGATACTCATAAATGAAAGGGGTGAAGTAATTGGTATTGAGATGTTAAAAACACAGTTATCTCAAAAAGATGAAAGTGGAAGACAGCGGGTTGAAATTGTAGATAACAGTGAATTCAGAGTAGATGCGGATGTGATTATTATGGCTCTTGGATTTGATCCTGTAAAACCTGAGTTTTTATATGAGAATGGTATTGAAACCAATAAATGGGGCGGTATTGTTGCTGATGAAAATCAGGAATGCAGTAAATCCTTTGTTTTTACCGGTGGAGACTGTTTTAGAGGTAGTGATTTAGTAGTTACTGCAGCACAGGATGGAAAGATTGCGGCAGAGGCAATAGCAACAAAGCTGCTTGTGCCCAGTAAGGAATAATAATCAATCAAAAACGTCTTGATGGTTTTATAGATGCTGTAGTAAAGGCAAATCAGGAGATATATAAAGTATTGCAATCTCCGGAGATATCTTTATATCTACCTTTGCAAAAAGGTGCCGGTGGTGATATGACACATGGAATTGATCAGTTAACTGAAGATATTTTTGTACAATATCTGAAAAAATTTGGCAAAATCAGTTCTGAAGAGAGTGGAATGATCGGAGAAGGAGAAAATCTTATCACTCTTGATCCCCTGGATGGGAGTGATAATTTTCTCTCCGGTTTTCCTTATTATGGTACGTCTGTAGCACTGGAAAATAAAAACGGAAATGTTTTGGCAGGTATTGTGACAAATCTTGCAACCGGTAAAATTTACGTTAAAACCAAAGATAAATTTATATCTACCAATTTGTTAACGGGTAAGGTGCATAAAATAGGAGTGCACGCTACTCCCCGGATTGGTATTTTTGAACGAGCATATCGTTCTTTTGAGAATGTAAATAAACTGAAGTGTGCAAAGATAAAATATCGTGTTCCTGGTGCCGTAGCTCTCTCTTTGGCACTTGCACAGGAAGTCTCTTTTGTGATTATGGAAGGTCATCTCCGGGAGTTTGATGTGAAAGCGGGACTCTTTATGTGTGAAAATTTGTATCAGCATAAAACAAACGATTTAACGATAATATGCCATCAGGAAAATATATTTAATCAATTAAAACAAATACTTTTAGAGGACTAATGATGAATTTTGGTGATATTTTTAAAAATTTCAGAAAGCAGCAACCCTCAAGGGATGAAGCGCCGAGTCATTGGGTAAAATGTCCGAAATGTAACTCTTTAATGTATTATAAAGAGGTTGAAAATCTTGCGCAGGTATGTCCCAAATGTAAATATCATATGCGTATTGGAGCACAAAAGCGGATTGAACTTTTAGCAGATAAAGATACTTTTACTGAGTATGATGCTGATTTGGCACCGGTTGATCCTCTCGGATTTGTAGATAAAAAATCTTACAAAAAGAGGGTCTCAGAGAGTGAAAAAAAGACAGGAAAACACTCTTCCGTTGTTTCCGGGGAGTGTACAATAGGGGGTATACCAACACAACTGGTTGTTTTTGATTTCTCCTTTATGGGCGGTAGTCTCGGCTCCGTTGAGGGAGAAAAAATTGTACGTGCAGTACACAGAGCAATTGAAAAAAGACAGGCTGTTATTATTGTTAGTGCAAGTGGTGGTGCCAGAATGCAGGAGAGTACCTTTTCACTTTTGCAAATGTCTAAAACTTCTGCAGCATTAAAACGTTTGGGTAAAGAAGGATTACCATATATTTCAGTTTTGACTGATCCAACGATGGGAGGTGTAAGTGCTTCGTTTGCAATGCTTGGTGATGTGATTATTGCAGAGCCGGGTGCTTTGATTGGTTTTGCCGGTCAGAGAGTTATTAAGCAGACGATTGGTGCTGAACTCCCTGAAGGTTTCCAGCGGTCCGAGTTTTTACTTAAACATGGTTTTTTGGATTTAATTGTTCAGAGAACAGAATTAAAACGGACACTTTCTGATCTTCTTTCTTATTTTGGAACACATATCAATAAAGAACAGAGAATAGACTTTGTACCCAAAAGAAGAAAAGAAGATTTTATAGTAAAAGAGAAAGTATCGCAGAAAGAAGAAACTGATTTAACAGAGCAAGATGAACCATAAAATCTATGCTCTTTTTGATTTTGAATTAAATCAAAAAAAAGGTTATACACTTTCAGAATTTCTGCAACTCCCTAAAGTAAAAAAAGCAACACTACTGCAATATCGTGATAAAATCAATACAAATTCTGTCAAAAAAGAGAATCTTCTTTTTCTCAAAGAGAATTTTCATGGATCTGTAATCGTCAATGATGATATTTCTCTTCTTCCGTATGCTGATGGATTGCATGTAGGGCAAGAAGATGTGTTACATTTTGATACACATATAGAAAAAGCCGTTAAGCTTCTGAGAGAGAGAATTGGAGATAAAATACTGGGTCTTTCCACGCATAATGAAACAGAGATTTCTATCGCAAACAAACTGCCGCTGGACTATATAGGGTTGGGTGCTTACAGAATAACTTCAACAAAAAATGTAAGCAATATCCTAGGTGAAAAGGTGAGTTCACTTGCTGCTTTAAGTCAGCATGATGTTGCAGTAATCGGCGGTGTAAAAAGTAGTGACAAAATTGCGTATGCAACGTATTTAGTACTAGGTTCCGACCTCTATGAAAATTGATCTTTATACTATTGAAAAACAGTCTCGAGATGAGTATTTTCAGATTGCAGAACACTATCGAAAGATGATCTCAAAATATGCATCTATGCAAGAACATAATATCTTTAATAAAAAAATTTCTTCAGCACAAAACCGAGATGCGCAGAGTGCCCGTGAGAGTTATACTCAAGCATTTTTACCTTATACAAAAGGGTTTAATATCATTCTACATCCTGAAGGAAAAATATTAGATAGTTTTGAATTTTATAAAACTTTTGATATAAATACAAACTTAAATTTTTTTATTGGTGGCGCATATGGTTTTGAAAAAAACTTTTTGCAAAAAGGCAACCTTATTATAAGTTTAAGTAAATTGACATTTAGTCATAAAATAGCAAAAGTTGTTTTGTATGAACAGATATACAGGGCACTGACTTTGTTACATAAACACCCATATCATAAGTAATGCAAGACATTAAAGGAGCATAGATGACAGAAGAGCAACTCAAAGAATTTGAGGATATGTTAAGAAAAAGAAAAGAAGAGATTCAAAAGACTGTTCATGATAGTGAAAAAGAGATTCAGTCATTAAAAAGTGCGGATGCCAGTGATGAAGCAGACTTTGCAACCATCAGTGCAGATAGTGAAATAGAGCGAACAATCAGTTCTAAGCTTATGAATGAATTGAAAGAGATAGATTATGCTTTATTTAAGATTGAAAATAAAACCTATGGGATTTGTGAGATGTGTGAAGAGCCTATCGGCGTTGCCAGACTCCAAGTCAAACCACAGGCAAAATATTGTATAGTGTGTAGAGAGATAGTAGAAAAATCATCATAAAAGGACTATACTTATGGGCTTAAAAAAGTATATTGTTTTCGGCGCACTGTTACTCATTGTGATGGGAGTAGGAGTATATTCGTATACCGGGGATTATTATGCGATGTCAGTAGCCGGTGTAACGATAAAATTGCCTGTAGCGGTATGGGTAATGCTGCCAGCTTTTTTGCTCTATTTGATGACTATATTCCATTTGCTTTTTTACGGAACATTGAATTTTACAAAACTTCGCACGATAAAAAAAGATAGTGAAAGATTTGTTGAAAATGCAAAGAAAGCACTTTTGGGCAAACAGTTGAGCGGAGAGGGGTATAAAAGTGAAGCTTTTAAACTACCGGGTGCTATTTTGCCACTTCTGAATATAGATCCGAAACGCTCTGCGCATCATCGTGTTTATGATGATGGTATTCAGGATATACTTGAAGCCAAACAGCGTATTAAAGATGGTGAAGTTATTGATCTTTCCAAATTCAATTTGCTTTCGGATAATGCACTTGTTTTAAAAAATGCGGAAAATGCGCTGGCGCAGGATAAAACATATGCAACAACAATCCTAAAAAAGTGTGATGATAAAAAATTGTGTCAGAAAGCACATCTTGCACTTGCAGAATTTGCTTCTTTGGATGAGATTAAAAAATATGAAGTTGAACCGACTAAAGAACTTTTTTACAGATTAGTTGACAGAATCAATGCCAAAGAGAATCCGATCGAGATGAGTGATGAAGATATTATTTCGTATATTGGAAAACTTGATTTTACTAAAGAGGATTTTATTCAATTAGCGAAAAAGCTGAAACAGAAACTTAATCCTGACCGACTTATCTTGCTTTTTGAAAAACTTGCACATGAATTTCCTCATGAAGCGGGTGATGGATATCTTTATCTCCTTTTTGAACTTCAAATGGTTGATACAGCAAGAGAGTATCTTGAAAATTCCAGTGAAGAAGAGTATCCTGTATTTAAATATCTTCTTTTTCTAAAAGACAGTAAAAAGAATTTCGATACAGATCTCTTCTTTAAATAAATAAATTGTGAAAAAGAGGCTTATCGATTTTTCAAAAAAAGATCTTGTAGCCCTTGCTCCACTTGCAGGGTATACGGATCTTCCTTTCCGGCATGTTGTTAAAAAATTTGGTGTCGATCTAACTTTCTCCGAGATGATAAGTGCAAATGCATTGATTCACCATTCCAGAAAATCTTTAAAAATGATTGAAAAATCTCCACTTGAAGTTCCCTATATTGTACAGATTGCTACAGGTGATACAGAAGTTGCCAAGAAAGCAATGGAGATTTTAAATGATATTGAAGGTATCGATGGGATTGATCTTAATTGTGGTTGTCCTGTGCCTAAAGTAGTTTCCCAAAATGCCGGCTCTTCTTTGCTTAAAGATCTTGACCAGCTTGCCCGTGTGGTGGAAACGATTAAAAAGTATTCTAATAAAGAGTATACTTCAGTAAAAGCTAGACTTGGGTTTACTGAAAAGATTCCAGTTGAAATTGCTAAAACAGTCGAAAAGGCGGGAGCTGACTTTCTAACGCTTCATGGCAGAACCAGAGCAGGAAAATATAAAGCACCAGTTGACTATGATGCGATTAGAAAAGCCAAAGAATCGATTTCTATTCCACTTATTGCAAATGGTGATATTACCTCTTTGGAGCGTGTGCAGCAGGTACGTCAGGAAACTGGATGTGATGGTGTCATGATAGGCAGAGGTGCTGTTGGAAATCCCTGGATTTTTTATCAGATTAAAGAAAATTGTACATATGTAGATAAGTCTAAAATATTGGAAATTGTTCTGGAACATTATGATGCGATGCTGGAGTTTTATGGCGAAAAAGGTGCGACAATTTTTCGTAAACATGTCCATACATACTCCAAGAGTTTCCCAAATGCTTCACAATTCCGTGATAAAATCAACCGTATCGATGATATCGAAACCATACGACAAATGATTGTCGATTTTTTTAGCAATTAATGGTATAATTTTCCCTTGACTTAGGGAATGGCTTGATTTTTGGCATAGTAGTCAAATCAAAAAAAAGGTAAAATATGTTTTTAGACGATGATGATCTCTTTGGTGGAAGCCCAAGAAAAAAGTATTTTGATATTATATTTAATGCAAATAGAAATCTTGTAGAAGATGAACTTTCAAGAAATATTGAAAAGTTAGCTGCCTATGAGTTGTTGTTTGAAGAGATGATGGGCGAAGAGAAAGATATTATGCAAATCATACAGAACTATATTTGGGAAAATCCCGATAAAGTCAAAGAGAAGCAGACAAGTCTTTTCATTGAAGGGATGGGTGATATCTTAACGAAAAATGAGTAGAATTCTATTCATTTTTTTCGCGCTTGTGACATTGGTGTCGGCAAGAGTTGAAAACTTTGAATTTCAGCATCTTTTTACACTGAAGAAAGATCAAATTGCTGAAATAGAGATAAAGAAAGATTATCCTGTAACATTTTCAAATGAAGGGATATTGCGCTTTAGATGGACACTTTATCATAATGAACGCCTGGTTTTACTGGTAAATTATGAAGGGTTCAGAACCCAGTATGTACTGGAGCCAAAATATGGAAGAAGAACGATCAAACTCTATTTGACGGGTGATTATTTGCGTATTGATAAGCGACCTTTTATGTTGTTGACTTTTGATGCTTTTGATACAAAATCACAACAGGCAAAGTTGTTTACAGAGTTTAGTGATCATGAACAGAGATTAGAGATAAAAATAAAAAAACCGTTAAAGTAAAGGTATGTATGTTAGAAAATATCGAATCACTCATGCTACAGTATGTAAGTGATGTTGATACCCACGCAAAAGTACTCTATGAAAAAGTGCCAAAAGGTAAGCGGCTGCGTGCCAAGCTTGTTCTTAAAATTGCTCCAGAAGCTACTGATGCAGTTAAACTTGCTGCCATTGTTGAGTTAATACATGCAGCGAGCCTTTTACATGATGATGTTATTGATGAAGCGACTACCAGAAGAGGAATTCCCTCTATCAATGCAACCCATGACAGTAAAACAGCAGTAATGCTTGGAGATATTCTCTATTCTAAAGCCTTTTTAAAATTGACAGATTTCTCTCCTTATATAGCACAAACTATTTCTGATGCTGTAACAAAGCTTTCTGCGGGTGAACTTTTGGATGTGGAGTACTCCAAAGAGCTGCAACTGGATGAAGCAAAATATTTTGATATGATTTATAAAAAAACAGCAGTTCTAATTGAAGCAACAGCAGCAAGTGCTGCTGCTTTGGCAAATAAAGAGAGAGAAGCCTTTGCGCTTTATGGAAAGAACCTGGGACTTGCTTTTCAGATTATCGATGATGTACTTGATATTACCTCGGACAGTCAAAAACTAGGTAAACCTGCACTGGCAGATTTTAAAGAGGGTAAAACAACGCTTCCTTATATTTATCTTTATGAAGCATTACAGGATGAAGATCGCCGAAAATTGATAAACTTATATCGAAAAGAGTTAAGTGCGGAGGAAGCGGTTTGGATTAAAACAAAAATGCAGGAGAGTGGGGCAGTGCTTAAATCGATTGCTTTGGCACAGGAGTTAGGACGCGAGGCGTTGGATGCTATTGCAAAAGATAAAAATGAAGCATTGGAAAAAGTGATTAAAGATATGATCGAAAGAGATTTTTGATGCATTATCTCATAGCGAGTTTTACACATAAAAATACCAATATTGAAACCAGAGAGAAACTCTCTTTTTCAGATGAAGAACTTTTAAAAAAATTTTATGACGTGCTTTTGGCTATTGATTCTGTTCATGAAGCCCTGGTAATTTCTACATGTAACCGGGTAGAAATTTTAGTAAGTGCGAAAGATCTTGATTATTTAAAAGAGCAGATACTAGAAAGTATATGCAAAGTAACAGCAGTCAGCTGTGAAGAGTTGGAAAATAAAGGTGAAGTTTATCATGATATTGAGGCGATTCATCATATTTTCAGTGTAGTCTCTTCATTGGATAGTCTGGTGCTTGGAGAGACGCAGATTGTAGGGCAAGTCAAAGATGCTTTCAGTTTTTCTTATGAAAATGGCTATAGCGGTCAAAAGATTGCACGTGTAATGCACAATGCTTTTCGCTGTTCTGCAACCGTCAGAAGTGCGACTGATATCTCTAAAAACCCGATTTCTGTTGCCAGTGTGGCAGTTGCTAAAGCAAAAGAGATCTTTGGTGGTAATTTAGGTGGATACAGTGGTGTTGTAGTGGGTGCAGGAGAGATGGGGGAATTGACTGCCAAGCATCTTGCCAATGCCGGTGCAAATATTATTTTGGTGAATCGAAATATGGAAAAAGCTTTGGAGCTGGCAAAGCGGATTGAAGATGTTACGGTGACAGTAGAACCATATTCTGAACTGCCTAAATTGGTGAATCATTATCGTCTTCTTTTTTCTGCAACAGGTGCACCGGAACCAATTATTACCAAAGATATGGTTGAAGAGACTACTTTTGAAAGACATTGGTTCGATATTGCTATTCCCCGGGATATTGAGCCGTGCAATTGTGACAAACTAACTATTTATGCGGTAGATGATTTACGTTCGATTATGCAGCAAAATCTCAGGCAGCGGGAGCAAAATGCCCAGAAAGCATTTGGTATTGTTGGTGAATTTACAGAAAACTTTTTTAAATGGCTGCAAACACTCTCTGTAGATCCGATGATCAAAGAGATACGTAAAAAAGCAAGAGAAGCAAGCCAAAAAGAGTTACAGCGTGCCATCAAAAAAGGGTATATACCCAAAGAGTATGAGAAACAGATTGAAAAAATCGTGCATCAGGCATTTAACGGTTTTTTACATGAACCGACACTTATGTTAAAAAGAATAGCAGAACAACCTCAGGCTGATACGGTAGTCCAGTCGATTCAGCTCTTCTTTAATCTTAACGCAGGACAGCGTAAAGCACTTGATATATATAAATGCGACTATCAGATACAAAAAGATTTAGATCAAAAGAAAAAGGAGTCAAGTTGAGACTTAGCAAACTCTTTGCCCCAACTACCAAAGAAGCACCCAAAGATGCAGTTTTACCAAGTCATATCTATTTGGTTAGAGCTGGTTTTATTGCGCAGATTGGCAGTGGAATTTACAACTATCTGCCTCTTGGGAAAATGGTACTTGATAAAATCAGGGCAATAGTAAAAGAGGAATTGGATCGTGCAGGGAATCAGGAAGTATTACTTGGATTTGTAACACCTTCGGAACTTTGGAAAGAGAGTGGTCGTTATGATAAATTCGGGAAAGAGTTGCTTCGATTTAAAGATCGCAAAGGTAATGAATTTGTGCTTGGACCTACACATGAAGAAGCTATGGTAGATCTTGTACGAAATCGTGTTAAAAGTTATAAACACTTACCGCTTAATCTTTATCAGATCAATACTAAATTTCGGGATGAAGCGCGACCAAGATATGGTTTGCTTCGCGGTCGTGAATTTATTATGAAAGATGGTTACAGCTTTCATGAAAACATTGAAGATATGCAGCGCGAATATGCTTTGATGGAAGAGACTTATGGAAAAATTCTTGATCGTCTTGGATTGTCTTATCGAGTGGTAGAAGCTGACAGTGGTGCGATAGGCGGCAGCGGTTCCAAAGAGTTCATGGTGATTGCTGATAATGGTGAAGATGATATAGTTATATGTGAAGGGTGTGACTATGCAGCCAATATTGAAGCTGCGAAAAGGCAGAAACGGGCTGTTTCCAAAGAAGAGATTGAAATGACACCAGGTGAATTTTATACACCTCAGGTGAAAACAATTGAAGAACTTTCTGCATTTTTTAAAATATCTCCGGAACATCTTGTCAAAGCAGTAGCGAAGAAAGCTCTTTTCTCAGATCATGAAGAGGTTGTTCTCTTTTTTGTTCGTGGCTCAGATACTTTGCAAGAGACCAAGGCTCTTTCTGTTTCAGGTGCGTTAGATCTTGTTGATGTGACAGAAGAAGAGTTGCAAAAAGCAGGATTAGTGCCCGGTTTTATCGGTCCTGATGCAGAGAATGTAACGATTTATGCAGATAAAGAGTTGGAAAATGAATCGCTGATGATTTGTGGAGCGAATAAAGAAGATTATCATTTTGTTGGTTACAGCTTTGAAGATAAAACATTTAATTTTGCAGATTTGATTACAGTAGAAGAGGGAGATATCTGTGCCAAATGCGGAGGTAAACTGACTATCACCAAAGGGATTGAAGTAGGGCATATCTTTCAGCTTGGTACGAAGTATTCCGAAGCACTTGGTGCGACTTTTCTCAATCGTAACGGTAAGGCTGAACCGTTGGTTATGGGTACTTATGGTATAGGTGTGAGTCGTCTGGTTGCTGTAGTCATTGAACAACATCATGATGATAAAGGATGTATCTGGACGAAAGAGACAACACCGTTTGAGATTATGATTATTGTCTCAAACAGTAAGAACGATGAACAGAGTCAATTTGCAGAGAAACTTTATGAAGATCTTCAGGCAGCAGGAAAATCAGTCTTGCTGGATGATCGTAATGAGCGTTTTGGCTTTAAAATCAGTGATTTTGAGCTTTTTGGTTTCCCTAAAGCTGTTATTGTAGGCAAAGGATTGAGTGAAGGGAAAGTCCAGATTGTAGATCGTAAAACTCTGGAAAAAGAGGATGTTATGGTTGCTGATATTATGAAAAAATTGATGGAGCCATAGTGTTATATTTTTTGGTTTATTTCTTTTTGGAAGTATTGATTACGGTTGATATTGGTGCTCAAATCGGAGGGCTTGCAACTTTTTTTGAAATTGTTTTTTCTGCTTTTGTGGGCTTCTTTTTGTTAACCAACTTTCGCTATACTCTCGCGCAAAGCATGACAGCTTTGATGAATGGTTCGATAACAGTAGATCAGTTTCAGAAGATGAACATGATGTCCCTGCTGGGGGCTATTTTACTGATTATTCCAGGTTTTTTCAGTGATATCATTGGTGTTATGCTGCAGTTTGGTTTTTTTGGTACATTTATTGCTAAAAAAATCCTGCATTTAAAAGAGAAAAAACGAAAAATAAATGAAGGAGATTATGACGATGCGATTGATGTCGAAGTTATTGATAGCACTCCTCTTGACAAGTAGTGCAGTAAGTATTACCTGGGCAAAAGAAGAAGTATCCAAAAAAAAAGAAATAAAAAATAAAATTATTCAAAAAGATGAAAACTTAACAGAGGAGCAGAAGTTACAAAAACGTCTGCTTGAATATGTTAAACGTGCAATTTCTGTAAATAAAGATTACAAGTTAAAAGGTATTCGTGTCAGACAATCCAAAGATGTCAAAGATTTACCTGGTTGGAAAGTTTACTTCCTGGATATTGATCTTGCCTTATTGCGTCAGAAAGGGAAAACGATTACAGTGCATGATAAAATTTTCAGCAATGGCAAATATATCGTTAGAGACTTTATCAATATGGTTAACCGTTCATCCCTGAAAGATAAACTTGTACCTGATATGGATAAATCTTTTTATAGAAAAGATCATTTGATTTATGGTAAAGAGAGTGCACCGAACAAAATTGTTGTATTCAGTGATCCTATTTGTCCGTTTTGCCAGGGATATTTGCCAAAACTTTTAAAAGCTGCAAAAGAGAATCCTGATAAAATCGCACTTTATTATTATCATTTTCCGCTTATTATGCTGCACAAAGAGGCACCGACGATTATTAAAGCGGCGATGGCAGCGGAAAAGAAAGGTATGAAAGATGTGATGGAGAAAGTGTATGCTGCGAAGTTTAACATCGATACGTCAGATGAAAAGAAAATTCTGGCAGAATTCAATAAAAAAATGGGTACACATATAACGCTGAAAGATATTCACAGTAAAGAGATTGAGAAACAGTATAATTTTGACAAAGAGCATGCAGATAAAATGATGATCAGCGGTACTCCAACAGTCTATTTTAATGGAAAAAAAGATTTTTCCAGACAAAAATATATGGAAGTTATCAAGAAAAAATAAATCTATGAATATAAAACAAACAGTATTTGTTTTATATAGCACTGAAATGAGGATATATGAAAAAACTAATCATTGCAACCAGAGGTAGTAAACTTGCTTTATGGCAGTCTGAACATATTAAAGAGGTGCTGGAAAATGCACATGAAGGGCTGGAAGTAGAACTGAAGATTATGAAGACTAAAGGAGATATCATCCTGGATACTCCTCTGGCGAAGATTGGTGGCAAGGGGCTTTTTACGAAAGAGCTTGAAGATGCAATGTTAAACGGAGAAGCACATATTGCAGTTCATAGTCTTAAAGATGTGCCCACAGAGTTTCCTGAAGGATTGGTGTTGGGTGTTATTACCAAGCGTGAAGATGTCAGAGATGCAATGCTGAGTGAGAAATATGCTGATATCGATGCATTGCCTGAAGGTGCGGTTGTGGGGACGACCAGTCTTCGCAGACGAATGCAGATTCTTGCATATCGTCCTGACCTGAAGATCAAAAATCTTAGAGGCAATGTCAATACCAGAATCAGAAAACTGAAAGAGGGTGAATATGATGCTATTATCCTGGCAACAGCGGGAATTAACAGATTGGGATTGCAAGATGAAGTGACTCATTTTTCTCCAATCTCTACTTCTGTCATGATTCCTGCAATGGGACAGGCTGCTTTGGGGATTGAGTGTATTAATGATGCAGAAGTATTGGAGATTATTTCGGTTCTTAACGATGATGAAGCAAATATAGAAACAACAGTAGAACGTGATTTTGTGACAGTATTGCAGGGTGGTTGTCAGGTACCTATCGGTGTAAATGCCAAGCTGAAAGATGATACGATTTCAGTTAGGGCAATTGTTGGATTACCAGATGGTACAGAATTGATCAAAGAGAAGTTTATTGCCCATAAAAATGATTATAAAGCGATTGGTAAAGAGCTTGCTGATCGTATGATCGAAGAGGGCGCGATTAAACTCCTGAAACGTGCTGAGGAGATTGCTCTCAGAGATATCCTATAAATCTAATACGGAGGACGCATGCAGAATGCTATTGCACTACTAAAAGAATATGATCTCCTCAGAGTGATTGAGGAACCGCTTGATATTGATCTGGAGATTCCTCATATTGCCTATATCGAAGTTAAAAAGCCAGACTCCAAAGCCCTTCTGTTTACCAATCCAATCTCAAAACGACTTGATAAAAAATTTTCTACTCCGGTTTTGATGAATGTTTTTGGTTCACATAAAGCAACTAATCTTTTTATCGGAAAAGATGCTGATGAAATTGCAGCAGAAATTGAAAACCTTTTAAAACTCAAACCGCCTGCAACGTTTGGTGAAAAACTTGGAATGCTGGGTAAACTTTTTTCTTTAAAAAATGTATTTCCGAAAAGGATGTCAGGAAAAGGTGTATGTCAGACAGTAATAAAACGGGAAAATAGTGTTGATCTTTATGAAATTCCAATTTTAAAGACATGGTCCCAGGATGGTGGACCGTTTATTACTATGGGGCAGGTCTATACCCAGTCACTGGATGGGGAACGGAAAAATCTGGGTATGTATCGACTTCAGGTATATGATAAAAATCGTTTGGGTATGCATTGGCAAATACATAAAGATTCAGCAAATTTCTTTCATGAGTATAAAGCAGCAGGTAAAAAAATGCCTGTTTCAATTGCTATTGGAGGAGATCCGTTGTATACTTGGGCTGCAACTGCTCCACTGCCGCATGGTGTTTTCGAATTATTAATGTATGGTTTTATCAAAGGAGAAAGTGCAAAATTGGTGAAATCTATTACCAACGATCTTTATATACCTGAGGATGCTGATTTTGTGATTGAAGGTTTTGTAGATCCTGAAAAGTCAGCAATTGAAGGACCATTTGGAGATCATACCGGCTATTATACGCTGGAGGAAGAGTATCCGGTAATGGATGTAACGTGTATTACCCATAAAAAAGAGCCTGTTTATCTGGCGACAGTTGTGGGAAAACCACCTTTGGAAGATAAATATATGGGGTGGGCAACTGAGCGTATTTTTCTACCGCTGCTCAAAACTACAGCTCCAGATTTGATTGACTATGTAATGCCTGAAAATGGTGTTTTTCATAATCTTATTATTGCAAAAATGAAAACATTGTATCCTGGGCATGCAAAGCAGTTTATGCATGCTTTTTGGGGAGTAGGTCAGATGAGTTTTGTCAAACATGCCATTTTTGTCAATGAAGATGCACCTGAACTTGAAGCATATGAAGATCTTGCTGATTATATTCTTGATCGTGTACAGGTTGCAAATATTTTGGTTAGTGAAGGAGTATGTGATGCTTTGGATCATGCCAGTGATAACTTTGCTTATGGTGGAAAACTGGGGATTGACTGTACTTCAGATAATGTTAATTTTCCGCAAAAAGAGATTTTAGATGATGTAAAATTGCTGGATTTGATGCAGGAGCTTGATAGCAGCATCAAAGATATACGCCAATATAAAACATATACTAAGACTCCAATTTGTGTGATTGGAATCGAAAAAAAAGAAGTTGTAAAAAATATTTACGAAAAACTTAGTGCCCTCAAGGCTCATACAAAATTACTTGTTTTTGTTGATCATGATAAAAATGATCTTGATAATCCTTATATGTTGATATGGAGAGTTGTTAATAATATTGATGCAAAAAGAGATATCTTTTTACAAAAAGAGTTTATTGGAATTGATGCTACCAATAAAGGAGAGATTGACGGTTTCCCCAGACGATGGCCTGATGATACAGACTGTGATCCGCAAGTAATTGAAGATTTAAGGAAACGTGGAATACTTGAAATTGATGATTCATTTTTAAAACGCTTTTATATATAAATATAATTGTTTATTGGAAAAATAAGAAAATAAAAGCAATATTTAATTTCAAAAGATGGTAAAATAGTTAACTTATTTAAGAAAAAAATATAATTTCAATTAAGTTTAAATCTTTATTTAGTAGTATGTATGCAAAATATATTAAAAAAGGAGTTTAATTTGAAGAAAATATTGCTTTTAGCTGCAACAACTTCTGTATTGTTCGCAGGAGCTGATATTGAGCCATTGGTTGATTACGATAAACAAGATGTAGTTCAGGCAGTGGAAACAGTGAAAGAAGTGAAACCAGCACCCGCACCGGTTCCTGTAGTATGTCCTACACCGGTTCCTGTAAAGCCGGAAGGTCCAAAAAAGTGGTATGTTGGACTTGATGGATTAGGAGCTCAGTTTGAGACAGATTCCGGTAAATGTAATGAACTTGCTGCTGTTGTAGCAAAACTTGGATACGATTTCAATAAATATATTGGTATTGAAGGGCGTATAGGGTATGGTATAAATGATTCTGATCATATTGCAGGTGGAACTACTGAAATCAAAGAAAATTATGGTCTTTATTTAAAACCGATGCTTCCAATGGGTGAAAAAGTACATCTTTTTG
This sequence comes from uncultured Sulfurospirillum sp., assembly GCA_964651755.1. Taxonomy (GTDB): domain Bacteria; phylum Campylobacterota; class Campylobacteria; order Campylobacterales; family QNZT01; genus QNZT01. Next base: position 17,450 of record CAZYZD010000011.1, read on the forward strand.
GACTTCTTGGATATGCTAAAGCGAAAGTTGAAAGCAAATGGGACAGTACAAGTACACAAGGTGCCCTCGAAGGTACAGTGGATGAAGCAAGTCCTTCTTTTGGTATTGGTTTAAATTATGCAATCAACGACCGTTGGAGTATTGTGGCAGAAGGTGTCAGATTACTGCATAAAGTTGATGGTACATTCAAAGTAAAAGATGGTAATCCTTCTACAAGATCTGAAAGCGATATCAACCTTGATACGTTTGGTCTTGGTGTAAACTATAGATTTTAAATGAGAGAAGGGATTTCCCTTCTTCTCTCTAATATTCTCTTCTCATAATGCTCAAATTTTATTTTATATCTTTATTAATGTTTGTTTCATCACTTCTTGCAATGCAGCAAGAAGATTCATTATGTTGTAAAAATGAAATACTTTATAACCTTTCTGAAAATAGAAGCATACATAATTTTGAGCAGCTTGGTGATCTTTATCATAAAAGTGGGTATAGACTTTTATGGGATCAAAGAAATTTAGAACAGTTACTTCATGCCTCTGAGGATAGAACGCTTAATTATCTTGATAAACCCTATCATATAGCATTTATAAAGCAGTTACTTGCTAAACAGGCAGTTAGTGCACTTTCTAAAAGGGAATTAGCAGAGCTTGATCTGTTTGCGACAGATCAATTTTTTTCATTTTCTAAAGATTTATATGAAGGGGAGATTGATCAAAAGCGTTTTCAGGAGATATTGAATGTATATGAAGATAAACATTTAATCTGGGAACCAAATTCTTATAAGCCGGATTATTTGCGTGATTTTAAAATTGCTTTGCAAACGCATATGATTTATCCATTGTTACAAAAATATATTCCTCAGGAAAAAGAGTATAAAGAGTTGGTACGTGCTTATTTACATTATAAAAAATTGAAATTTCCAAAAATAGATTATCTTAAAAATTTAAAACGTGGAGATTATGGTTATGAAGTTTCTCAACTTAAAAAATATCTTTTTGTAACAGGAGATTTAAAAGAGTCAAATCCTTCTTATTTGTCTTTTCCTACATTTGATGAAAAGTTGGAAAAAGCAGTATTGCATTTTCAAAAAAGACACTATCTAAAGCAAAACGGTATCTTTGATCGTGTGAATGCGCTATATGCGCAAAAAAGTGTTAAAGAAAAGTTGGCATTGATCAAACTGAATATAGAACGTTATAAACTTTTTCCACGTATTAAAAATGATACATATGTAGTAATCAATATTCCTGGATTTTGGTTACATTTTTATCAAAACAATATGTTAATAAAAGATATTTTTGTAGTTATTGGAAGAGAAGATAGACCAACACCCGTTTTTTCTGATTATTTGGAATACATTGTTCTCAATCCTACCTGGAGTATTCCTCAAAACCTCATGAAAAAAGATTATATTGGTCATCTTGTTGAAAATCCGAAATCTTTATTGGAAGATGAAATTCACATATATCAAGGAGGCAGAGAGGTTGATCCCTCAAAAGTAAATTGGGAAAAGTATCTTAATTATGATGGGAAGATTCCTTATCAAATGATACAAAAAGCAGGTGATAAAAATGTTCTTGGTGCGATGAAGTTTATTTTCCCCAATAAATATAATGTCTATCTTCATGATACCAATGCAAAACACTTAACAACCAGGCGTTATCGTCTTTATAGTTCAGGTTGCATACGCCTTTCTGACCCTTATATGTTTTTGAGTTTACTTGCTCCTTATACCGGGTATTCGTATGAAAAACTTGAAAAAATTATAGAAAAAGGTAAGACTACACATATACGTTTGAAAAAAAAGATACCGATTCATATACGGTATCTTACTGTTTTTGTAGATCAAGATGGATCTGTCAATTTCAGAAAAGATTTTTACGGATTTGACAAAATACAGTCGGCTTTGTTACGTCATTAATCCTTCATTGTAGAGATAAAGTCTTTGTAAATTTTTTCCAACTCTTCATCTTGTTGCGGTATGATCTCTTCATGTTGTGTCAGGATAGCCTTTTCCAGTATTGAAATTCTTTTGGATAGATAGATGAAAAGTTCTTTATTAATATCTGGTATTTTATTATGGCTGAGTTGAGATTTGTCTTTTCCTTTTGTAATGACACGGGCAGGAATTCCTACCGCAGTAGAATTGTCTGGTACATCTTTGATTACTACGGAGTTCGCACCAACTTTAGCATTTTGACCAATGGTAATATTTCCAAGTACTTTAGCACCTGTACTAATAACAGCACCGTTTTTAATGGTTGGATGTCTTTTGACATCTTTATCAAGACTTACACCGCCTAGTGTAACTCCCTGATATATTAAAACATCATCTTCTATTATTGCAGTTTCTCCAACAACAACACCAATGCCATGATCAATAAAAACACGACGACCGATTTTACAGCGTGGATGAATATCTATATTGGTGATAATTTGATTGATTCCCATAATCAATCGTGCGATAAAATGAAAACCTTTGTTGTAAAAAGCATGTGCAAAGCGATAATTAATAATTGTCCAGACACCTGGATAATTAAAAAAAAGTTCAAATTTTGATTTAATAGCAGGATCATTTTTCAAAGGAGTTTTTAGATCTTCTTTGATTAACTGCCAAAGTGATATTGTATCCATTTTACCTCTAGTTGAATGTTTTTAAATACCCGTTTTCTTCCAGAATAGTTTCTATCTTTTTATATATAGTTGTGTGCTCATCAGGGGCAACACAGGAAGAATTCTGGATTTTTCCTAAAATTTTTTCTTTAATTTCGAGCGGATTATAGTTTAAATCCTCTAAAATTTCTATTAAAGAAGCACTTTTAACCATATCACTTATTTCATAGCCATGATCAGTAATATGGATGGTGGTTACAGTAGGACGGGTAAAAAGATTGTGTTTCATACCCAATACTTCCTGATAGGCACCTACTTTAAAAAAACCTAAAAAGTAATCTTCTTTCTCTATATCGACACTATGTAAAAAAAGTGGATTCTTACTGTCAAATCCTATTTCGCCATCACTGTCGCAGGTGATGTCCCAAAGGCTTGCTGAACGTGTCGGTTTGATATCTAATTTTGCAAGAGGCATAACTGGAAATCGTTGTGATAAACCCCAGAAATCCGGAATACTTTGAAATATAGAAAAGTTTATAAGATACTTTTCCTGGATTTTATCTTGTATCTGGGTTAATTCTTTGATTGGTTTATCATGCAGTAAAAATGTTGCTTTTTTTATAATCAAATGTGTCAAAATTTCACTATTTGAGCGATCTACAAGATCAATATAACCTAAATCAAAGAGTGTTAATAGTGAATTTAGATGATCTAGGCTGTCATGAAGATATTCAAGAGCATTATCTGTATTGATATATTGGTAGAGTTCATATAACTCTTCTATCAATGGAGGATTTTGTTCTTTCAGACGTAGCGCTTTCTGGGAATACTCTTCTGAGAAAAGTTCAAAAACCGGTGCGACAAGTACAGCATGAGAAGCAGCGATATAACGTCCTGATTCGATAAATATATTTGGTTCTTTTACTTTTTTGGCTTTTGCTATTCCCTGGAGTACGAAGGTAGTGTCATTGGCATACTCTTTGAGAGAATAGGTGACTTCAGGATATGCTTCGTTTTGTGTATATTCGATACCCAATCCGCCGCCAAGGTTGATATTTTCCAATCTGGAAGCCCCCATTTTTAAAAGGTCTGCGTAAATATTTCCAGCTTCTCTGAGTGCTTTTTTCAGATTGGAAATTTGTGTCATTTGCGAGCCGATATGAAAATGGATCATAGTGAAATGATCAAGTAGGGCGTTTTCTTTTAAAAGGTCAATGGCTTCCAGCAGTTCAGAAGAGGTTAGACCGAATTTGGAGTTGATACCTCCGCTTTTTTCCCAGATACCTGATCCTGTACTGTGCAGCTTGATGCGAATACCTATTTTAGGAATGGGTGAACCCATCTCTTTTGCAACTTCAATTATTGATTCGAGTTCATTGATGCCCTCGATGGTAAGTGTGATATTGTGCCCCATTTTTGCAGAGAGAAATCCAAGTTCTATCATCTCTCTGTCTTTAAATCCATTTACCGTGATTGGTGCATTATCATGGATATAGCTCATTGCTATGATAAGTTCAGCTTTACTGCCTGCTTCCAGACCATATCCATACTTTTTACCTGCTTTGAGCATAGGATGTAAGTAGTCTGGAAACTGGTTTACTTTGAGAGGAAAGACTGCCTGAAATTTTCCCTGATAGTTTAGTTCCTTAAAAGCGTTATGAAAAGTATTGAAAATAGCATCGATCTGTTTTTGGATCAAATGGGGAAATCGCAGAAGAAGAGGACCTTTGGTTCCTTCTGTGCGAATCTTTTGTACAATGTCGTAAAGGGCAGGGGAACTTCGGTAATTGACTTTTACTTTATCTTTGTCTATGATGAAATCGTTTTCACCCCATATGTCAATACCATAACGCTGCATCGATTATTCCAAAGCTTTTTTCTCTTCAACTTTTGCCACCAGATCTTTTATCCAGAGTTCTCTGTTCGCAAGTTCATCTTCTCCGATCACAGCGCAATAGCGCGCACCTGCTTTATCGGCAGCTTTCAGATGTGCTTTCAGGGAACGTACGTCGTATGAGACAGTTACTTTGTCATTTTTTCTCTGATTTGCAGCAGCCAGAAACAATGGTGTAATTGCTTCTTCGCATAATGCGCCGAAGTAGTAGCCTTTACGCTCTTTAGGTGGTATTTCTATCATCTCTAACAACCGTTCGATACCTATGGCAAAACCGATTGCAGGTGTCTCTTTTCCATCTAAAAATGAGACGAGTTTGTCATATCGTCCGCCACCTGCAACAGCGTTTTGTGCACCCAGATCACCGCTTATAAATTCAAATGCAGTTTTATTGTAATAATCCAAGCCTCTTACAAGATTGGGATCGAGTTCATAATCAATACCATATGCATTCAGCAGTGCCAGCAGATTGTTAAAGTGGGTATCACAGGAGGAGCAGAGATGTTGGTTCAGTCTTGGTGCAGGTTGTAAAATCTCCTGACATTTTTGGTTTTTACAGTCAAATACCCGGATTGGATTGGTGGATTTTCTGCGTTGGCAATCTTCGCATAAATCATTGCTTACTGAATCCAGAAATTTCATAAGATCTTCTCTGTAGGGAGGCATACATTCACTGCAGCCAAGAGAGTTGAGCTTTAGGGTATAATTAATATTGAAAAAGTCAAGAATCTCTTTAATCATTAAAATGATACTGGCATCTTCAAGATAACTCTCTATGCCGAAACTTTCTACACCAAACTGGTGAAATTGGCGAAATCTTCCTTTTTGCGGACGTTCATACCGAAACATCGGACCATAGTAGAAAAAGCGGTGGATGCCTCCCTGTCGGTCATACTTCTTTTCGATGAAAGCACGTACAACACCTGCAGTGCCTTCCGGTCTGAGACATACATCGTTGCCACCTTTGTCGATGAACTGGTACATCTCTTTGCCGACAATATCGCTGCTTTCCCCAACACTACGTTTGAAAAGTGTGGTCTCTTCCAGAATAGGTGTTTCTATAAAAGTAAAACCATATTTTTCTACAATTTTGGATGTATTCTCTATAAAATAGGTAAATTTTTCATTTTGTGGCGGGAAGATATCTTTCATCCCTCGAAGTGCTGTGATCATTCCAGTAACCCTTTAATTTGTTGATGGATGCGTTCGATTGGTTCATTTGCATCATAAATTTGGTATTTTATATTTAATTTCTTTAAGATATCGATCATATTCTGCTGTACACGTAAGAGATAGTCAATTCCCCGTTTTTCAATCATATCTTCACGTTTTTCATCCATGCGCTTCTGAATCAGCTTCTGATTTGTCTGAAGCAGTATGACAAGATCAGGAAGCTTGTTATCAAGTGCAAAACGATTTAATTTTAGTAAAAAATCAAGATCATAATCGGGATGATTTGCCAGGGCATAAGCGATACCGGAGATAAAACCACGATCACTTATAATCAGTTTATCAAGGTTTGGTGCGACTACTTCATGATAGTGTTCGGCACGATCTGCCATAAATAAAAAGAGTTCAGTTTTATGGTTTTGGACACCTTCATGAAGAATCATTTCACGCAGTTTTCTGCCAAGTCTGGTACCTCCCGGCTCTTTGGTAATGATTGCATCAGGATAAGCCTTCTTTAAAAGTTCGACTTGTGTACTTTTACCACAGGTATCAACCCCTTCAAATATCAAATACATCATTTTCCTTATCGAGTAACGGTAAAATAGATTTTGGTACAAGATGCGATACATCACCGTCATGATACAGTATAGTTCGCACTACCGATGAGCTGATAAAAGCGTTTGGCAGATTCGGCATCAAATAGATTGTTTCAATATTTGGATCGAGAGAGGCATTTGCATATCCCATCTGGAGTTCATATTCAAAATCACTGACTGCTCTGAGTCCTCGTACAATCAGGTTTGTTCCCATCTCTTTTGCAAGTTCGACAAGCAGGGTGTTGAAACTGACTATTTTGATATTGTCACAGTGTGCTGTAGCAAGTTCTATCAGTTTTTTGCGTTTTTGCAGGGAAAACATCGGTTTTTTGGCACTTGATTCTGCAACTGCTACGATTACTCCGTCAAAGATTTTGCCTGCACGTTCAATAATATCAATATGTCCGTTTGTAATAGGATCAAAAGTCCCTGGGTACAGGGCTATTTTTTCTTTCATTTCTCCTCTCCCCATCTTTTAAATAATTTATGTTCGATTCCCAGCAGGTCAAACCACTTTCCAATGATAAAATTTTCCATCTCTTCAAGTGTTTGAACCTGGGCATAATAGCCTGGAATCGGAGGGGCGATAATAACCCCTATACGTGATAATTTTAACATATTTTCGAGTGCTATCGGTGAAAAGGGCATCTCCCGTGGTGCCAGAAGCAGCTTACGTTGTTCTTTTATCTGGACACTTGCAGCACGTGTAGTAAGATTATCGCTGATACCACAGGCGATCTTTGCAAGTGTATTCATAGAAGTTGGTACAATGATCATCGCATCGCATTGAAAAGAACCGGATGCGACTGGTGCGGCAATATTATCGTTTTCAAGCAATGTAAGGTGTTCTTCTTCGTGAAAAACAACTTTGGCATTTTCTGAAACGATCAGATATTTTTCTATTTTCTCTGGTAAAGCTTCGATAAATCGTTTTCCCAGAGTGACACCACTGGCACCGGTGATGGCGATAATCAGCCTCATTCAACTACTTCCACTGTGGTATTGGAGAGGATACGTGCTTTAAAACTCTTTTTATAGTCTTTTTTGATTCTGATAATATCACCGGTATTTCCGTCTTGCATCGCTTTTGCACGGAATTGGAGCTGGAGACCGCCATCTTTGATAATCGCTGTAACTTCATCATTTCTTTGAATGTCTGTTGTCCGCTTTAGTTTCTCAAATGAGAGGATTTGGTTTTCCCGGATAGTGCGTTTTGCTACATAGTGATAAAAGTCTGAATAGTCAATAGGCTTATGATAGAGAGTAGTAAAAGGAATCTCTGTATGTTGTGCAATATCTGGTGTAATAATGCGTCCTTTTTGTATTGTTGCGGCACTTATGTAAAGAGGTATTGTCGCTTTTATTTTATATTTATAGTAAGTTTTGCGGATTTTATCTCCTTTGTGCAAAGTTATCATTATACTGCCTTTTGCACGTTTGAGATTGTCTTTTGTAATAGAAACTGATTTGACTTGGTAATCTGAAAAACGGTTACCGAGATTGGATGCCGGTTTTAGATCAATAGCATTGATTTGCATCTGGGGGTAATTGTTTTGAAATTTTTGGTGTAGTATCTCTTTGATTTTGTTCTCCTGAAGAGGGGTGCAAAAGAGATAAAAGGGCATAAGAAACAAAAGAAAGAGTGTTTTCAAACGGATTGCCTTTTTTCAACTATAAAGAGCAAAAATTATACCCAAAAATGTGTTAAAAATGTGAAGCGCTACTTATAGTATATTTCATATCTGCTTTAGATGGTTAATATCATAAAAAAAGTTAATTATGCAAATAAAATGTTAAAATGATATTAATTATTGAAAGGAGTTTGTTTGGTTCGTCTCTTTATGATTATTTTCTTTGCCGCAGGACTTTTGTCAGCTGAAACATACAGCAATGCTCTTGTAAATGCCAAATCTCCTTATTTGCTGCATCATGCACATAATCCTGTAAATTGGTTTCCTTATACGGAAGAAGTCTTTACAAAAGCAGAAAAAGAAAATAAACTGATTTTCCTTTCGATCGGTTATAGTACTTGTCACTGGTGTCATGTGATGGAGAAAGAGTCGTTTGAAAATAAAAAAATAGCGGATCTTTTGAACAAGAGTTATATCAGTATTAAAGTCGATAAAGAAGAAATGCCGCAAATAGATATATATTATCAGCAGCTCTACAGTTGGTTAAGCGGGCGACGTAACGGTTGGCCTTTGAATGTTATTTTAACACCCAAAAAAGAGATTTTGTATATTACGACTTATATTCCTCCTCAGAATGCGTATGGTGTGGAGGGAATGGAAGTATTGTTACCCAAATATGCGAAACTTTATTATCAAGAACCGGATAAAGTAAAGACAATTATAGAGCAAAACAAAAAAAAGATTGCAGAAAAAGGGAAGATAAAACATTTTACAAAAGATCAAAATCTTACAAAGATGTATGTTTTAGCAATGCAAAAACGTTTTGACAAAATTTACAAAGGTTTTGATAATAGACCGCATTTTCCTATGGCATCTTATCTTAGGCTTTTGTTGGAAATATATCTTTTAAATGGTGACCAAAATGCTTGGAAAATGGTTCGGGAAACATTGGAAGCAATGGCAATGGGTGGTATTTATGATCAGGTTGAGGGAGGTTTTTTCCGTTATACAACTGATCAGGATTGGATCGTACCGCACTATGAAAAGATGCTTTATACCAATGCAGAATTGATTTCTGTCTATACCAAAGCCTATCTTTTGACAAATAACTCTCTTTTTAAAAAAGTGGTTGCAGAGACGATTGCAGAGTATCATCATCGTCTGGAAGAGCATCATCTCTTTTTCGGAGCAACTGATGCAGACACCAAGGGAGAAGAGGGTGGGTATTTTGTGTATGATTATGATGAAGTAAAAAAAGAGTTGGAAAAAACAGATCTAAATCAGACACAAATCGGGGTATTGATGGAATATTTTGATATTACCGAGCCGGGAAATTTTAAAGATAATTTAAGCAATGTTCATTTTAATACAGGGTTTGATCAGGTACCAAAAGGGGTAGTCAAGGTAAAAAAAATTCTTAAAAAGATGCGGTTGAAAAAAGAGTTTCCTTTTATCGATAAGAAGATTATTACATCCTGGAATGCGATGATGATAAAAGCGTTATTTGATGCTTCTGTGATAGATAGTCATTATCAAAAAGATGCGTTGAAATCACTTGAAGCACTTTTACATAAAAACTATAAAAATGGGACGCTTTATCATTATACCATCGGTTTTGGCAGACCGGAACATATTGCTTTTTTGGAAGATTATGCTTTTTTGATTGATGCCGTTCTTGCTGCATATGAATCGACATATCAGACAAAATATATTAAATTGGCTCAGAAATTAACAAAAGAGGCGATGGCAAAATTTTATATCAATAATGTATGGTATTTGAATGAAAAGCCGCCATATGTTGAAAACCGCTATCTGGATAAGTACTATACCTCACCGCTGGCACGGATGTTTCATAATCTCCTGACACTTTCAGCACTGACATATGATTTGAATCTTTACAATAAAGCAAAAGAGATGATCAAAAATGAAAAAGATAAGATTTTAACAGCATTTGATAATTCTCCTGAAGCTTTGCGTGTACTGATTCGGATGAAGTATGGAGATATTATATTAAAAGCGAAAAAAGAGGCGTTGTATGCACATCGAAAAGAGATTGCGAGGGTAGATTATCCGTTTTTGTTGACAAAGAGTGAAAAAGCTGATCTCTATCTTTTGTGTAATTTACAAAGTTGCTTTTTTTATGATCAAAACCTTACTAAAGTATTAGAACATATTCATATTAAAAAATAAGTGTAAAATTATTATTGGGGACGTTTGATAACATAACCTACTGCACGGATATTGCAGATAAAGTCTTCTTTAAGGGCTCTTTTTAGGCGGTTGATTTCGGCAATAATGGTTGCATTGTCTATCTCCATATCATTATAGACATATTCACGGAACATATCGTATGTGACGGTACGGCTTCGGTTGCGTGCCAGCAGTGAAAGGATCTGAAGTTGTCTGTTGGACATTACCTGGATTTCATTGTGAAAATAGAGTGTCGAAGTAGTGATATCGAAACTGTAATTGGATGAGAGCCGGAAGTGCTCCTGTGCAACATTTTGGGTTTGCATGATTTTATTGATGCGAAGGGTTAGTTCTTTGAGGTGAAAAGGTTTTTTCAGGTAGTCATAGCACCCAAGATCATAGGCTCTGGAAATCTCTGTGATATCTACCAGCGCACTTATGTAGATAGTTGGCGTCTGAATTTTTCTTTCATGCAGTATTTCGAGCAGACTTAATCCGTCGATACCGGGTACGTTGATATCTAAAATCAGTAAATCAAAACACCGTTTTTCCAAAATCTCCAATGCTTCATTTCCATCCCTGATTCCTTCGACAATATGTCCTGTTTTGTTAAGGTAATTTGCTATGGCATTGTTTAAAAGAATATCATCTTCAAGCAGTAAAATTTTCATATCTGTTCTTTTTCTTTTGGAAAATAGTATCTAAATGAAGTGAAATCTTCGGAGGATTCGACTTCTATTTTGATACCTTCATTATCGCAGATTTGTTTGACAAGATTCAGTCCCAGTCCCAGACCATCTTCATTTTGTGATTCCCTGTAGTAGGCGTCAAAGACTTTTTGAATATTATGAATCAACAGAGACTGGCTTTTGATTTCCAGCAGACAATTTTTAATTGTACCCTGTAAAGAGATATATATAGTTTCAAATTCTCTGGTATATTTGATTGCATTGGTGATGTTGTTATCGATAATCCGCTGAAGTTTGGTTTCATTGATGTTAAGATAGATCTCTTCACAGTTGCTTTGAAAGTCAAAAGTTAGATTTGCCTGTTGCGCCACGATACTGAAAAACTCTATACGACTGCGTACAAAATCTACAAGAGGAATTCTCTTTTTGGGGTAGCTGACTTGATCTTTGTTGATCAGATAGTTCAGGTCATCGTAAATACCGTAAATATTTTTCATAGAGGCTTCAATATTTGAAAGGTAGTTGTCTTTGCCATGTTCAAGTTCGTAGAGTTCGATATTGTTCATGATAATAGAAAGAGGAGTATTGATTTCATGAATAGCATGTTTGAGAAAAATTTTCTGAGATTCAAGCAGTTGTTGTGAATAATGTTTTTGTGCTTCCAGTTTTTGTGCCTGAGTTTCATAATCTTGTGTTGACTGCTGGATAAGATGGGTCAATGCTTTGATTGTCGCGGCATGTTCATACTCTTCATTATGATCTGTAGTTTTTGCGCCTGCTCTTTGTGAAGGTTTTTTTTCACTCAGTGCGATTACTGTAAGGGTCTGATTTAACAGAAGATTCTGTCCCTTTTGATGAAAAAATTCTCCATAGGTAAAAAATCCGCATGTTGTAGCAGTCTTGGCAAAAGGTTTGATCTCCATCTCTACAAAACCCGGCATATATCGGCGCCTTGCCATACATGAATAGATAAAAAAGCTTTCAATTTCATGTTCATAGATATGTTTAAAAGTATTTATAGATTCATTCATGATCATTTCTGCATTACCAAATCCAAGACGTACCTGGTCTCCTTGTGAAAGATTTCCTGCGAAGGAGAGAGAGTTGTCACTGTGTTTGGCGATGACGGCGCGTGCGATATTGACATCGTTTCTTTCTATAAGCAGGGGAAATTCGATACCGGTTGCGGGGAGGGCATCGGCAACTTCTTCCCCCAGATATTTTGCATAAAAATCCACGGCTGAAAGATCATCAATCTGGTATACTCTGTTTTCAGATACTTTATTGATTGTATGTTTGATTCCGATGGGACTCCAGTTAAAGTTGAAATTGTTTTGAACCTGTAATACCTCCGAGTCGAGGGAAACGCCTACAACTCCTTGTGAGAGAAGGTTTTCACCTTCGAGTATGTAGGTTTGCATAAACTGACCGTTATCCCCTGCCATGCCGCCTGCTATGATGATATTTGAATTGACTGACTCAATTCCTTTGAGCAATGCTTCACCGTTGCATGTAGTACCATCACTAAAAAGAATCAGGAGTTTTGTTTCGTCAGTAATGAGTGTTTTGGCTATTTTGATACCATTTTCATAATCATCGACAGACTGGGCGGAAGCACTGCGTATGCTGGTTTTTTCAAAAATAGAAATTGTTGCGATAGTATGGTTAGTATGGATATTGGAGTGCGCTATTTCTCCATCTGTTGTTGTGCCGATACAAACAGCTTGAGGTAGATATTTTTTGATTGCCCTGGCACTGTTTTGCAGCATTTGTTTATCATGACCGCAGAAAATTTGCACAAGAATGTTTTCTTCTGTTTTAAAAGTGTCAAAATCAATGATTCTGTTAACGGGGTCATGTGTGGTTAGTTTGTAAATAAATGTTTTCATGATTCTAAGTATAGTATAACATAAAATTATTTAGCTCTTAAAATGCTATTTTTATGCTATTTTCATGTTATATAATTTCTGTGTTTGGAAATTTTAAAGAGAAGGAGTAGAAATGGCATATGAAAGACCTGAGTTTCAGGAAAAGTATGACAATTTTATAGGAGGAGAGTGGGTAGCTCCGGCAGATGGAAAATATTTTGAAAATTTTTCTCCTGTAGACAATAAACTGATCGCCAAAGTGGCACAATCTAACCGAAAAGATATTGATCTTGCAGTAGATGCGGGCTGGAAAGCTTTTGAGAGTTGGGGAAAAACATCGGCTGCAGAAAGAAGTGCTGTTTTAAATAAAGTAGCAGATATTATGGAGGCGAATCTAGAAAAACTTGCAGTAGCAGAGTCTTGGGATAATGGAAAACCGATTCGTGAAACACTTAATGCAGATATTCCTCTTGCAATTGATCATTTTCGCTATTTTGCCAGTGTTATTCGTGCGGAGTCAGGTTCTATAACAGATTTGGATGCCAATACTGTTTCTATGGAGATTCATGAACCATTGGGTGTAGTAGGGCAGATTATTCCCTGGAATTTCCCTTTATTGATGATGGCATGGAAAGTTGCTCCTGCGATTGCAGCCGGAAATGCAGTTGTTTTAAAACCTGCGGAGCAGACACCTGTTTCGGTGATGGTATGGATGGATATGGTGAAAGATGTAATTCCTGCCGGTGTGGTCAATATTGTAAATGGTTTTGGTCCGGAAGCCGGAAAACCGCTTGCTACACACCCTAATATCAAAAAGATAGGTTTTACAGGGGAAACAACAACAGGTCGTTTGATAATGCAGTATGCTTCTGAAAATATTATTCCCGTAACACTGGAGCTTGGTGGTAAATCACCTAATGTTTTCTTTGAAAGTGTGATGGATGAGGATGATGCATTTCTGGATAAAGCGATTGAGGGGCTGGTTCTTTTTGCATTTAATCAGGGTGAAGTGTGTACTTGTCCATCGAGAGCTTTAATTCAGGAGAGTATTTATGATGAATTTATGAAACGCTGTCTGGAAAGAATCGAGAAGATTAAACTTGGTAATCCAATGGAGCCGGAGACAATGATGGGTGCACAGGCATCCAAAGATCAATTTGAGAAGATTTTACACTATATTGATATCGGGAAGCAGGAGGGTGCAGAGCTTCTTGCGGGTGGTGAAAAATTTGACAATCCTGCACATCCGGAAGGTTTCTATATCAAACCGACTGTTTTTAAAGGACATAACAAGATGCGCATCTTCCAGGAAGAGATTTTTGGACCTGTACTAAGTGTGACAACATTTAAAGATGAAGATGAAGCTTTGGAGATTGCAAACGATACACTTTATGGACTTGGAGCAGGTGTCTGGTCACGCGATGTACATCAGGTACATAAAATGGCAAGAGGTATTCAGGCAGGGCGTGTCTGGGTGAACTGTTACCACCTCTATCCTTCCCATGCTTCCTTTGGTGGATATAAAAAATCTGGTATCGGTCGTGAAACGCATATGATGATGCTCAACAATTACCGACATACCAAAAATGTTTTGCAATCTTTTGACAAAAATGCACTGGGATTCTTTTAATGGCATACAAAAGAGTAGATGTAACGGATAAAGCCAAAGAGATTATCGATCAGCTTCGTGCAGAGCATGGGGAGTTGATTTTTCATCAAAGTGGAGGGTGCTGTGATGGTTCAGCACCTATGTGTTTTGCCAAGGGGGATATGTTGCTGGGGAGCAGAGATATCAAGATAGGGGAGATCAATGGTTGTCCTTTTTATATGTCAGAAGATCAATATGAGTATGCAAAGCATACACATACAACAATAGATGTGACAGAGGGACGAGGATCCAGTTTTTCACTTGAGATTCCATTGGGTGTACGTTTTATCGCTATTTCAAGGCTTTTTACAGAAGACGAAGAAAAAGATCTTGAACCTGTTGAGTATAATATGTAAAAATATGGAAATGATTTGTAATTTGTCGGGAAAATGAGAGGGAGCCTTAAAGGAGGCGAAAAGACTCCCTCTCTCAGACTGTGATGAATGACTTTCTTGGCTGTCATGTTACTACTTTCTTTCGTAACGGTGTAAGTATAGCCAAATAGGAGTAAAATTATCCTTTTAATTTTAGATTAATATTTCTATATAAGATAATTTTTATCTGATTAAGATTTTGTCTGTTGTGATTTGATTAATCTCTTTAATTCTTCAATATCCTCTTTTGTAGCAAGTCCCATCTCATTGATGACTGCTTTGATTTTTTCTTTGAATTTATCTTCTATTTCACTCTTCTCTTCTTCTGCTTTATTTTTCACTTCATCTACGGTATTTAAAATATCTTCTTTAGAAGCATTGGCTTTTTGAAATATCTCATTAAATTCATCGGAAAATTTGTCTTTGATCAGCAGCATGACGCCAAGAGCCTTATATAAAAGCTCTTTATCGTCCTGTGGTTGTTGTGTGTTGTCAGATTTTTGAGACATTGTTATTCAACATAACAAAATTTATAACCGCGTCTGCGGATAGTCTCGATACATTTGATACCAAGATTTTTATCCAGTTTCTGGCGGATGGCATTTATAGATGTTTCAACGACATTTGGCGTGATAAATTCCGGTTCTTCCCAAATCGCATTTAAAAGACGATCTTTTGAGATAACCTGGTTTTTATGTTCAGCAAGATAGACGAGAATATCAAACGGTTTTCCTTTGATCTCTATCTCTTTGTCTTTGTACGATGTACGTTCCTGACCGATATCGATCGTAAGTTTACCGATCTTAATACGGTTGTCAATAGTACGTCTCAATTTTGCTTCTACTCTGGCACAGATAATATCTGTATCCAGGGGCTCTTTGATAAAGTCATCTGCACCGGCTTTTAAAAAAGCGATTTCCGTATCTTTGTCATCAACCACGGAGAGTATAATCAATGGTACCTTGAGGTTTTTGGAAATCTTTGTGATAAATTTCTTTGTTTTGTTAAATTCGAGATCATAATCTAAAAGTATGAGATCGTAATTTCTGAATCTCAAAAAATTTGAGCTATCGTCTATATCGTATGATTCGTCTACAATAACCCGTAAATTTGTTGCGATTGATCGGGCTAAATCTTCCCCAACACCTATTGCTAAAATTCTCATTTTGATCCTTAGCTGATTTTTTCTTAAAGTTCAAGCGACAAATTTAGCAGAAGTTTCTTTAAAATACCATTTATTATGAAGTTTAATATTTAAAATCAACCACTTTTGTGTCAGAAACAACGGTTTTGATGTATTTTATGACCTCTAAGTGGTATGGATGGGTGGCATATGTCTCAAGAGCCTCTTCATCCTGGAATAGAGTTATAAGTGCGAGATCATAGGCTCTGTCACTCTCTTTGAAGTTGATTCCAACCTCAATGCTTTCCAATACATCGATATGTTCTTTAAGGGATAGCAGTTTTTCTTTAAGTTCCCTTTCTACTTCGGAATTCTTATTTTTTAGTTTAAAAAATACAATATGTTTCACCATTTTTATAAATCCTTCTTATATGATTGATAGTTAACCTTAAAGCAGAATTTCTGCTTCATGTTCTTTTATTGTAACATATTTGTCAAAATTTTTATGTAAATCTTTCCTGTCGATTTTAAATTTTGCTTCTTCATAGAGATTGGCTTCGAGTTTATATATGATTTGATCCAGTTTTTCAGATTTTCCTTTGTAGGGTAAAAGCAGAGCAAGTAGTGTTTTGTCATCGCGTGCTTTTTTGAGTTTAAGCTGGATGGGTTGCTGTTTTTGTTTTATCTCTTTTAACGTTTTTCTCTTTGTCCAGAGTATTGTAAGTAAAATACCGGCAATAAAACCGCCTATAAGAGCGGCAATCCAGAGGTTGTTTTTTCCTCCTTCACTGCTTTGGGTGAATGGTGAAGAGACTCTTTTTTCAAGTTTTGCAGTATGAAATCCTTTTGATTGATTGGTAATATAAATAGGTATAGGATCACTTTTGATTGTGGTAACTTTTTTTGTTGTACTATTAAAATAGGTAAGGGAGAGAGGGGGAATGGTAAAGTTTTGATCTGCGATAAAAGCAAATTTTTGGGTAAATACTGTTTTTCGTAAGCCTTTTTGGAATTGGGTCGAGCGTTTGGCTTTGTCTGCGTAGACTGCAGCTTTATCGGAAGAGATAGTGAAATCGTCTATATCTTCCATATTGCCTTCTCCTGTAATGGTTACAGTAAGATTGACGGGTTCATTTGCTTTTGTCCGGTTTTTGTCCACCGTGGTATGAATTTGATAGTTTCCATAGAGTGTGATATCATCAGGTAATGCTTTGACGTCGATCTTAAGTCCATTGGAAAAGATACTTTTCCAGGTAACACGGTCAAAACGAAGTGTATTTCTCTGTTTGCTTTTTAAAATGCCAATATCCATCCGTGCGGGTTCTATCTCCAACACTCCTGCCTTCTGAGGGGTGACACTATAGTCAAGACGGTATATATGGTATCCATCTTTGACGGTAGTTGGCACATCTTTACCGGCTTTGATCCAGAAGTCATGAAATGTAGGCGGTGCAAAATTTGCTTCTGCAATTTGAATATCGATAGGATATTTGAAAAGAAATGTAATTTTGACCGGTTCTCCGACATATGCGGTTGTTTTGTCTGCCTGCATACTGAATTGAAATTTATCTTTTGGCTGGGCAAGAAGAATAGTGGTGATCATGAAAAGAAGTATGATATATCTACCAGGGTTTTGCATTTTTCTCTCTTTCTGTCTCTTTTGTCCGAAAGCGGATCGGCATTGTTTTTGATTTTGTTTTTTCTAAACGTTTTTCCCACTTTTTAATCTCTTTGTCACTGATAGGTGATTTTTGGGATTGATTGGAAGGGTTGCCTTTTTTAGGTTTTTTACTTTGATTTTGGGTATTGTTTTTGTTTTTGTTATCTTTTTGGTTGTTTTGCTGCTGCTCTTTTTTTTGTTTGTCATTTTGATTTTGTTCTTTTTTCTTCTTCTCTTTTTGTTCTTTTTTATTAGTGCTTGGATTTTTTTTCGGTGGTTTTTTCTTTAAATGTTTTTTAGCGAGTTCAATGTTGTACTCCAAATCGGGTTCGGTTTTGATTTTTTGGGCGACCTGATAGGCTTTGAGTGCATTTGCATATGCTTTTGTTTTAAAATATGCATTGCCTAGGTTGAAATAGATCTTGTACTGGAGTGCAGGATCAGCTGATTTGGCTTGTCGATAGGCATCGATTGCCTTTTTAAAGAGTCCTGATTTATAGTAAGCATTTCCCAGGTCATAAAAAGAGGGGGCATCTTTTCGGGATTTTGCTACTTTTTCAAAATGTCTGACTGCATCACGGTATCGTTCCTGTTCATAATATGTAAATCCCTGTTTTATCTCATGAAAGTCAAGGATACTTGCTTTCAGGGATGTATCTGGAATAAAAAGAGTCAAAAGGATTAAAGTTGCTGCAGAGCGTTTAGGCAGAGAACTGAAGGCAAATAACATGAAAAGCAGCGCCAGTGCCAGCGGATAGTAAAAGAGTTCTTTAAAATCTTTGATTTTTCTGTTTTTGAGTTTATGCATTTTGAATTTTAGTTTGATATCTTTGATAATCATCTCTATACTTTGGTCTTTGTATCCCCCTTCGATGTAAGCACCGCCTGTTTCAAGTGCCAGTTCTTTGATATGGGGATTGAGTTTGGTGATGACGATATTGCCGTTTTTATCTTTGACTGTTTCTCCATGAAAGGGTATGGAGGCTCCCTGCCTGGTACCTATACCATAGATGTAAAGGGTGATATTCTCTTTTTTTGCTGTTTCGATCTCTTTTGAAAAATCCTCTTTATCTCCACCGTCTGTAAAGATGATCAGGATTTTCTCTTCGTCATCTTTCATAAATTCTGCGGCTTTTTCGATTGGTATCAAAAGATTGGTTCCATTTGTGGAGAGAGCATTGATGTTGAGGTTGTCTATAAGAAACTTGAGGGTTTGTGTATCTTCTGTGACAGGCGAGACCAGAAAACCGTCGTCGGCAAAAGCGATTACTCCAACATGTGCTTCTTTAAATTTATCCAATAGTTCATAGATCTTCTTTTTGGCAAATTCCAGCCGGTTGGGATAGCGGTCTGTGGCAAGCATTGATTTTGAGATATCCAGGGCTATGAGCAGGTTTATCTTTTGTGCAGCTGCTTTGATTTCTCCTTTTGGCAGTACAGGACGTGCCAGTGCGATGATCATCAGAAAAAGGGCTGCAAAAAGCATGATGTTTCTGCCGATGCGACCGAGTGAGTCATTGTCGACTGTCAGTTTTTCGAGTATTTTTTCGTCAAATATAGTCTGTATCTGGCTCTTGCCCGTAACGATAAAGTAAAAAAGTACTACCAGAGGGATCATCATGAAAACAAGATATTCGGGTCTGAGAAATATCATGCAACACCTCTTTTATTTAATAGGTAGGTATAAAAGAGCAGAGCCATAAAGGCAGCAAAGAGAGGAAACTCGTAAAGGTAACTTTTTTTCACATATTTCCGGGCTTCGATTTTTGATTTTTCCAATTTGTCTATTTTTCTGTAGACTTCGCGCAGGGCATTTTTGTTGTTTGCGCTGAAAAACTGTCCGCCGCTGCGTTCAGCAATGAGCTTTAGAAAGTCGGCATTAAAATCTCCTGCATTGCCAATGCCGATAGTATAGACTTTGATACCCATCTTTTTAATCAGGCGCATACTGACATCGAAGGGGATATTGTCTCCGCGGCTTTGTCCATCGGTAAGCAGGATGACAATTTTGCTTTTGGCTTTGGATTTTTCAAAAAGTTTGGCACTTTGAAAGAGTGCATCGTTGATGACTGTATAGTTTGGACCGGCTATAGTAGCGTAAAGTTTATCCAAAATCTGAGGGAGAATACTTTTGTCATACGTCAGCGGTGATGCAACATAGGCAAAGTTCCCAAATACGACCAGTCCGAGTGCGTCGTTTTTTCGTTTTTGGATAAATTCCCGGACAATTTTTACAGAGATTGCAAATTTGTTTTCACGGGAATTGCTGGCAAGATAACTATCTTCAAAACCATAACGCATAGAACCGCTGGCATCAAGTGCAAGGACAATAGAGTAACCTTCTTTGTTTTCTGTTTCTATTTTATTGGTAACGACAGGAGAGGCGAGTGCTGTCAGCGCTGACAAAATCGCAATCCATTTGAGCGCTCTCATAAGTGTAGAGGTGTAGCCCTGACTCTGTACAAAAATATCCAGATGGGGAAATATGATCGCTTCAAGCCGTGGTTTACAGAAAAAACTGCATATAAGGAAGATAACTCCCAAGCTAAAAACCCAGGGATATTCAAATGTAATTTCACTCATCCACAGACTCTGTAAAAAGATCGTAATATTTGATGTCTTCAGGATCAAACGGTGGCGGGTTCGGGACAAATTTATACTTTTCCAGTCTCTCCTGCAGTTGTGCAAAGAGTTTCTGACTGCGCTCCTCATCCGCAAGATATCTACCGTAACGGGTAATGGCATAGGCAGCTTTTTTGGAGTCGGAAAAATCGATATTTCGTAATCGCTTCAAGACCTCTTTTCGGATATTGCTTTTGCGCTTTTTACGATAAAACTGAAAAAACATATAAACAAGTGCTCCGATAAAGAGAAGGGCGACGATGACCAACGCTATAAAAAAATAAAAGCTGATATCCGGTATGACTTCAAGTTCACGAATTTCTCTGAGTTGTTCAATTTCTGCTTGCATTATCTTCTCATGAATAGTTTGGATAGTTTGACAAAAGGCTCTTCATCGGTATATATTCTGGTGAAGGCAATCTGGTTTTTACGAAAATCTTTGTGCATTTTACTGTCTCTGGCATGTACACGCTTTGCGTAACTTTGGGCGGTTTGTGCATCTACCTGCAAAAATGCACTTTGCATACTCTGGGGGTCAAAAAGGTTGACAACCCCCATCTCTTCAGGCTGCTCTTCCAGATGATCGCGGACAATCAGCGCAATCACTTCATGTTTTTTGGAAAGAAGTCTGAAATCGAACTCTTCAAAAAAATCTCCGATCACAAAGATGATAGAGCGGCGTTTAATCCGGTCAAAAAGAAGTTTCGGCAAGTTCCTGGTATCGATCTGTTTTCCCAGTGTGGGATACTCAAGTACTGCTTTTGTGGCTTTTTGTACGCTATGGATATTTTTGGAAGGAGGTGTCACTGTCTTCAGTTTATCCGTATAGATAAACGAACTGAACTGATCCCCGTTTTTGATAGCAGAGTATCCCAGCAACGCTACTGTTTCGGCAATACTCTCCTGCTTGAATTTTCTGCGCCCAAAATAGACACTTCCGCCCAGCAGGGAAACAACGACAATATTAAGCTCACGTTCCTCTTTAAAAATCTTCACAAAAGGCTTCTGCATGCGGGCTGTGACATTCCAGTCGATATGGCGGATATCGTCACCGTAGTTATATTCGCGTAGCTCCACAAAATCAAACCCCTCTCCCTGAAAAATAGAGGGGTTGTTACCCGCAATCTCACTAAAAATCTGACGACGCGTCTTGATCAAAATTTTTTTAAGCGTAGACATTAAGGTAGCGGTACCGCCTCTAATACTTTTTCAATAATTTCATCGCTTGTCACACCCTCTGCCTCCGCTTCATAGCTGAGGATCACACGGTGTCTGAGAACATCTTTTGCCATCGCTGCGATATCTACCGGGGTGACAAATGTTTTACCGCGCAAAAATGCATGCGCTTGTGCCCCTTTGTAGAGGTTTATGGAGGCTCTCGGGCTGGCTCCGT
>CAZYZD010000012.1:0-13101 GCA_964651755.1 uncultured Sulfurospirillum sp.
CTCTGTTCTCTTTTGACTGAATCAGTACTACTTTTGGTTCAGCCTCTTTTCTCTTTTCATAATACTCAGCCTCTTCATAATAGACAAAATCAACAGGTTTTTTCTGAGGAGGGAAAGAGAGTTCATGAAGCGGATCTTTTGGAGGTGTCCAGCTCTCCAGTTCCCCTTCCGCCCATTTTCGGATATATTCCATAGAGTTGTCCGGCGAAGCATTATCGACGATAATCAGCTGAAAATGGGGATACTCATTTGCAAGTATACTTTCTGCACAGGCAATTGTATCAGCCCAGTTGTTATAGTTAAGGACAATGATAGAGACTTTACTTTTCATGAGGAAGAGAAACCTTGGTGACAATTTTACAAATTATAACGTCTGAAACTGAAAAAGAGACCCCTATAACACCAAATAAAGGAAAAAAAAGTTAACATATCTCAAATATAACCCAAAAATGCAACACCTTAAAAGGAAAAGAAATGTCCCTTATGAAAAGAAAACTGTCTTTTGTTCTCCTATTTGCTCTGCTAGCTATTGTTGCCGCAGTTGTCAGTATCTACGCCAAAGCTTCACGCTATCCTTATGATGTCACGCAGGATTACCGTTACGACTTTAACAAAACCCGGATGCTGACGCGTTCCGCAGAGATCAGAAACAACCACATAAAGATCGACTTTACCATACCCGGTACCACTACCACCACACTCTTGAAAATCCATGTAAAAACAACAGCAGCGGGTAAATTTCTTCAGCCTTCATTGAAAATCGGAACAAAAGAGAATACCGTCACCGAATATCTCGAACCGGGAGCAGAAGGGATACGTTATATCAATATCAGTCCGCTTAAACTAAACCATAAAACCAAACTCACCCTCACCGGTAAATATCTCTCCATCCCCGATCAAGAGGCGGAACTTATCCTTTACAAAAACCCCGATATCCAACAGGCAAAGATTATGATCCTCGCACCCCATCCCGACGATGCGGAAATCGCAGCTTACGGCTTATACAGCAGGTTTCACGAAAATAGTTACATTGTCACTGTTACGGCGGGAGATTCGGGACCAAACACATACGATGAAATCTATTCTGATCCTGTCAAATCCTATATGGCAAAAGCGAAAATACGAATTTGGAACAGTATCACGGTACCTCTTATTGGAGGCGTACTTCCGCAAAAGTGTGTCAATCTTGGATTTTTTGACGGCACTCTGGAGAAGATGTATCAGCAAAATCCGCTTCCTGTCAAAGCTATGCAGACCAAAATATCAGATATCAATAGCTACAGAAAATACAACATCTCCCCTCTGGCAAAAGATCTCAACGGTACGGCAAACTGGAACTCTCTGGTTTCAAACCTCCAGTATCTGATTCAAACTATTCAACCTGATATTATCCTTTCCCCTTCACCCATACTCGACAACCATCCCGACCACAGATACTCTGCAATCGCACTTTTTGAAGCAATCCGAAATACAAAACTGAAAAAGGGAAAACTCCTCCTCTATACCAACCACTTTACGCTAAATGAATATTATCCTTACGGCGATGCGGGAGGAGCTGTCTCCCCTCCGCCAAACTTTCAAAAACTCTACTTTGAATCTATCTACTCTTTTAACCTTTCCAAAGCACTACAGAAAGAGAAGATACTGGCACTGGATGCCATGAATGATCTCAGACTGGATACAGAATGGCAGACACCCAAAGGTGCATTTAAAGTAGGTCTCAAAGAGTTGCTGAAGAGAGATTTTCTGGGAATCGAATATGCCAACTACTACCGAAGAGCCATCCGTGAAAATGAACTCTTTTTGGTAGTCGATTTCAAATCCCTCCAAAATCCTGAAAAGTTTCAGGCACTCATAACCTCTGAGGAGTAGTTTTGAAGAGGTACTACACTCTGGTATAGCGTATATTGCAGTATCGCTTTACCAGAAATATAGTCACAATATAGAGAAAAAAGAAAGAAAACACCGTCGCATAGACCGCTCCCATGATGCCGAACTTCTGGATCAGAACAACATTGAGAGAGATGTTGATCATCGCTGTAAGCAGACTGACCGCTCCCAGTGTTTTGACTTTGTTTTTATGCATCAGAAAACTGGAAAGCGGTTTACGAAGTCCTTCCAGACTGAAAGCGATCACCAGCCATGGTATATAATGCAGCGCTTCCATAAATTTTTCATCAACCATTACAGGGAAGATATAGGGAATCAGCACCACATAGATAAAAGCAGCAACCACAATAAACAATGAATAGACAATAAGCGACTTGATAATCCAGTTCATATCTTCCGGTTTCTGGGTATGTATCTTCTCAAACAGGTAGGGTTCCCATGCTCTGATGGTAGAGTCAAAGACGATATTGACAATCATCGCCATTGTCATTGAAATAGTATAGATACCAACCGCTTCAAGTGTCATGTACTTTGCCAGGATTACTTTATCGATCGTCACCATCAGGAAAATACCCACTACATGAAATGTCATCGGGAAGAGATAGTTGAAAAGTTCTTTCAGCTTTTGTAAACTGACATCAAAAACAACATACTTCTCTTTGACAAAGTAGTAAACCATATATAGCGAGATAAGAAACAAAACAGAGAGTTCCGCATAAAATTTTCCCTCCCACCCGAAATGGAGTTTGATAATAAGCAAAAGTGCAATCCCCAGACTTGTCAAAGAGTAGATAAACTGCATAATCGCATATTTTTTGGCATTTTTTTCCAGCTGGGTGATGGTATTGAGGATATTGAAACAAACCATAAAAAGTGTATAAAAAGAGATCAGCATGATAACAAAAAAACTATCTTTGAAATTCACAAAAATCACATCCTGAAGCAGCAGCAAAATAGCAACAACCATAGCGAATGAAAGCAGTAAAATGACAAAAATATTGGACATATAGTGTGCCATCTTCTCTTTGCCGTAATTGCTGAATTTTGCCACCAGAAAGTTCCCCGGCCACAAACCGACATAGATACTCGTAATCGTCACTACAGACATGATAAAGCCCAGATAACCGTAATCCTCTTTGGTCAGATAAAACGTCAGAATCGGCAGAACAAAGAAGTTGAGACCTTTGTTGACCACCGTACTGAGGGTAAAGATAAAAACATTGCTTAACAATTTATTTTTGAGTACTCTTTTCAAACTATTTGCACCTTTTCACTGTTTCATAAAATCAAATCGGCTTTTTCCAAAGATACCTGAATTTTTCATTCCCGCCATTCTAACAAAAAGCCATAAAAAGTAGTCACTTTCTAATAAACAAAAGATATAATAACTCCAAGATCATGTAAAGGAGAGCTATGTTTTCCCGCTTTTTACTTCTTTTTTGGATACTGATTCCGCCATTTTTAACAGCTGATGATTTTATATTGACATCTTCATGTACTATCTACAGTGACCCAAAAAACCTGGTCGAAAAAAGTGCCGCACAAGCCCTGCAAACATACCTGACACCAATTCTTCAGCAAAAACCGAAAATCTCTGCAACACTTTCCGATACTACCACTCCCGAAATCATTGTGGCACAAAAAGATTCAAAGCTTCTGCAAAAAAGTGCTCTCTCTTTTAGTCTCAACAACCTGAAAAAAGATGGATTTATTATCTATATCAGAGAGAATAAAATCTATATTATTTCTGAAAATGCACGCAGTTTATGGTACGGGGTTTACCATTTTCTGGAAAAATATATCGGTTACCGTTTTCTGGCAAGCGACTTTATCTACACCCCTAAACCGCACAAAATTGTCCTCAAACCCACACTCGACATCCAGGAACCTGCATTTGCCTATCGTGAAATATTCATCACAGAGAGCGATGAGTGGAGATACGCCACACAAAACAGACTCAACGGAAGACTCGGACACCGGACACTTTCAGAGTATCAGGATTCCCGTTACGGTAAAGGTATCAATATCTACAATATCTTCACACCCTATGCACTGGTTCCGCAGGAGGAGTATCACTGTAACGGGCAACTTCCCTACGGAAACAAAAAAGTAGAAGAGATCGCAGCCAAAAGCGTTGCACAAAAACTGGATGAGCTCACTTTGAACAAAGAGGATTATCTCTACATTCAACATGAAGACAGAAACAGTTTCTGCGACAAAGACGGCAACACTCCGCAAGAAGCTACAGCTGCATTTTTAAAATATGGAAGCTATATCGCAAAACACCTTCCTCCTCCGTATGAAAACCAAAATGTACTGTTTGAAGCTTACCAGTGGACCAGGACACCGCCGGATACAGAACACCCCCTTCCCAAAAACAGCTCCGTTATGTTTTCCACCATCGAAGCCAACTTTGCAAAACCACTCAATAAGGGAGAAAACCGCCCCATCTGGGAAGATCTGAAAAGATGGAAAAACTACACAGAAAATGTAATCGTCTGGCACTATACGACAAATTTCAGCGGCTATTTTCAACCCCATCCCAACTTTTACGCACTGGCAGAAGATCTCAAAAATTTTGCAAAGCTTCCTCATGTCAAAGGGGTTTTTCTCCAGGGATGCTATGAAACTCCCAAAAGTGAATTTGCCAATCTGCGCATATGGGTATTTTCCAAACTTTTATGGAATCCTGACCAAAATGTCGACCACTTAATACATGAATTCTGCCGTTACTATTACGGCGATGCAGGTGAAGATGTCTACCGCTACATAAAAACAGTGCATCAGATTATAACCAGACTGGATCAGAAGCTTCTGCTAAAAACACCGCCAAATGCTGCTTATCTTCATGAAACATCACTGGATCATCTTGAAAAGATCCTCCAGGAAGGGGCAGAGAAAGTCAAAGACCAACCTACGTTCAAAACACATCTGGATGAGGTATTTGCCAATCTTGACTATATTCGGCTGCTCAACAGCAGAGATGAACAAAAAAGAGAGATCAGTAAAAAACGATTTCTCTCTTTTCTTGCAAAATATCCGCAAATCGAACACTATGCAGAAGGAACACAGATAGCATCACTGAAACAGATCATACAGATGCCCAGACAGATACCTGTTCCGCCAAAAGAGAGCAAAGGTTTGACACCTGGATCAGAGTGGCTTGATTTTCAGGAGTATACCCTCAAACTCTGCTGTGCAAAAATCGTTCAGGATCCGGATGCAAGCGATAAAATCGCCGCTACAATGAATGGCAATCAACCCGACTGGGGATTTCAGCTCGATGTCAATACAAATCTTCCAAAAGGGAAATGGGATATCTACGCTACCCTTAAAATCACACTGCGCAAAGATCACTCACTGCTTGACAAAAGTAAAGTTGCTCTCTTTTTCGGTATCCATCCGACACTGATCAAAGGAGCTTATCTGATTGCGCAGCTGACACCGGGAAAATATAAAACTATCAAACTCGGCACAATCGATACCAGAAAGACCCATGCCGACTATATCTGGATCAGCCCGCCGGAGAATGAGGTTGTCAAAAAACTCTATATCGACCGTATTTTCGCTATCAAACGGGATTAGGTTTTTGCGACAGTTACCAGTTTTACAATACGGTTTTTCACCAGAAATCGTATTGTAGAAGAGATATGCCAGTAGAGATTTTTTGAAAAGAGAGTTCTACTCCCCATCCGGGAGTCATGCTCAACATAAAAATCGGGATCCATCACCAGCTGCATACCCATCTTTTTTGCCCTGTAACAGAGGTCGATATCTTCACAGTACATAAAATAGTCTTCGTCAAATCCTCCAAGTCTGCGATAGGAAGCAGGCTTGAAAAGTATAAACGCACCGGAGATCCATTCGGGATTTTCCACCCGCTCTCTTGTTCCGTAATGGAGCCGTTTCCCCGTCAGTATAGAGATGGGAAAATTTAAAATACCTGGAAAATAGCGATCCGGAAAATCGAGTTTTCCACTCTCTTTATCAAGATACATTGTCGTGGTAAAGATATCGGCATTTGATTTTTCAAAACTCTCCAGCATCCCCTCCAGCTGATCAGGCTTGATTAAGAGATCAGGATTGGCAACGATAAAAATATCCTCATCTTTGACTTCAAGTACGTTAAACATGAGATTATGGTTGGCTCCAAATCCTCTCTGTTTCCCATCATGATAGTAAAAATACCCCTCCTCTTTACAATACTTTTCCAACGCTGCAGAACCGGTATTGTCCAAAATGGCAAGTTGTATCTCATAATTTCCAAGTTTTTTGGGAAACTCTTTATAATAGTGTTTGATCAAATCCTGCTGATTGTGTGAAATAACGGAAACATAAACTTTTTTAGCCATCTGCCCTACTTTTTGGTATCGATATAGTCAATAAGATTTTTTGCCGCCCGTGCATATCCTTCTCTCTCATAGGAGAGGATATCTTCAACATATGTATGTGTCTTTTCGAGGTAATGCTTATCTTCAAAGAGTTGTACCATAAAATTGGTTATATCTTTTTCAA
Organism: uncultured Sulfurospirillum sp.; assembly: GCA_964651755.1. Taxonomy (GTDB): domain Bacteria; phylum Campylobacterota; class Campylobacteria; order Campylobacterales; family QNZT01; genus QNZT01. The sequence goes on from CAZYZD010000012.1 coordinate 6,406, forward strand.
ACCCTTCTCTCTCCCCAAAAAGCGGATACCCCTCTTTCATAATCTCCCTGAAAATCGGAATATCAGAGAGTACCGGTACGGCACGAAACCACATTGCTTCCACCAATGGAAGCCCGTATCCTTCATTGCGCGAAAGAAAAATACAAAAATTCGCTTCCCTGTAGAGTTTGTTCAGAGTCTCATCATCCAGAAATCCGTCAAAAACAATCTCTATATTTTTAAAATCTGCGTCCCTGAAAAGATCCGTTGTCTCCTGTGTCTGCTTCCCTGTAAAATGCAGTACTACCTCATCAAACTTTTTATTTTTGCCTATATAATCATCAAAATAGTTACAAAACTTCAAAATCCTGTCAATCCCTTTTGCCCGGTTCAAACGCCCCACCACCAAAAGATTCAGCTTCCGGGAAGCAAACTTTTCATAAAAAAGAGATTCATCGGGTCTTTGGAAATGTTTCACTTTAAAAGGAACACCGTTTGGCAGATAGAGAAGTCTGGTATTGGTATCGTTGATAGCATAAAATTTCTGCAAATCTTTTTTGGTGGTATCTGAGATATATCCCATCGCACTGTCAAACCACTTTCCGCTTCTAAGTAAAAAAGCATGATAGATTCTGTGAAACTTCGAATAAAGATGCGGATTGGTTTCGGGAGAGAGATCATGAATCACTTTAACAATACGAGACGGCAGCAAACTTAACGGCATAAAATTGGTTGCAAAAATAGTGTCATATCTGCCGTTTGCCAAAAGTCCGCTATACAGATAAAACATTTTATGAAAAAAACTTTTATCATTGACAACTACCAGACGATAAGAGAGTTCCTCATTCTCATAGCGGGAAAGTACTCTTTTGACAATCAACTCTTCAACACTCTGCCCAATATAAATATCTATATCGTATTTTTTTCCCTCTTTAAGAGTCAACTCCAGAAATGCATCCAGAAGATTTTCCGTATAGACACTGATACCATCATATTTAACAATATACCCCGTCGCAATAAACGCAATTTTTTTACGCATAAACTTCTTTCCTTTTGACATGATCATGATAGAGTGTGGCAACACCATAGGACATTCCCATAAAAATATAGTAATATTCATCTCCGATTGCCGGATTAAAATTGGCATAGATGAAAAAAAACATCGGAATAACCATCGTAGCATAATAGCGACTTGAAGATGAAAGATAGACTATCATGAGATGAAAAATCAACCCCAGGACAGAGACACTCAGCCAGACATCAAGATAGGAGTTGAAGATCATCCCTGTTCCTTCTCCCAGCCCGATCACCCCCTGCGGAAAAAGTGTAAAATAGGCTTCGACAAACCCAAATCCATAACCGCCTATCCAGTGTGTCTGTGCAAGCAGATCGGTAACAATCATAAAAGCTTTTCCCCTTTCATGCTGCAACTTCTCCGTCAGCATCTCTCCTGAGATAATCGGCTGCGGCAGGAGGGTATTGATTACCATAAAAAGCATAATAACAAAGATGATCAGAAAAAGCATTTTATTGGTATCGAGTTTTGAGAGTTTACGCACCAGATAGTCTCTGTAGCGAATCGAATCAGGCATATAATAATTTGTTCTCACAAGTGCAATTATCGCCTTGTAGATGATAAAAAAGAGTGAAATAAAAACCAGTGCAAGCCAGATGGTTTTATTTTTGGAGAGAGCCAGTGACGCAAATACAAATATATAGAGCAGTACCAACGGCAGTTTATGCTTCGGCCAGATAGAAAAATCGTAACGTAAAAGCAGTGCAAAAAGAGCTGTTGCTTCTGTCGTCATCGCAAACCAGCCTGCCTCTGCAAATGTTCCCTGATACTCCAGATAAAGATCATTTCCCACAAAACTGGTACGATAGCTTACAATCAGATTTTTAATCGCTCCCGGCATCATATTGAGTTCGATCAGCAAAGCATTCAGACAAAATATAAAGACAATAATTTCCAGAAAAAGAATCAACTTTTTCAGTTCAATATGTTCGATAAATTTGTATCCGACATAAAAACTTGCAGGAAAGACAAGAAAATACTTGATAAAAAATTTCTGTTCGCCAAATTTTGGAGAGATGGAATTCATACTGATCAAGGTAAGAACAACCGCTCCGGTCATAAAAAATATAAGAATAGGATAGTTAAGCTTCTTTTCTATCAGATCATCCGTCAACATCAAAAAGAAAGTGCCCAGCACAGCCAACTGTCCAAGTCTGGCGCTTCCGCCAAGTTTTAGAGCAGGAATAGAGAGCAGTATCATGATAGCAAACAGACTTAATATGAAAACCTTTTTCATCTCACAATTTTACACTGCCCTATTTCCGGTTAAAAAAATTCAAAAAATCAAACTGTTTACGTCTCTTTTTTACCCCGCTGGAGTATTGATGGCTTTTGATATATTTGACATTTTCTCTTCTGGTTAAAATCTTGATATACTTTTTATCAACACCATTTAGAACAAATCCGACATTTTCAAACTTGTGTTTTGCAACAATACTCTCCATATAAGTTACAAAACTCTTTTCCGAATAATGCGCCTTGAGTACATTGATGACTAAATCAGACTTTTTCATCAAAAAGAGTGCCTCTGCGGCAACGCCTACAGGAGGAAGATCAAGCACGACGTAATCGTATTCTTTTCTTAACTCCTCCAATATTTGATCGATTTTGTTGGAATTGATCATCTTTAAAGAGTAAATTTTCTCCTTACCGGCAGGAATAACCGCAAAATTTTTCAAATCTTTTGGTCTGTATGTCACTTCTGAGAGTGTTTTCTCTCCGGAGAGTACAGAAGTTATTCCCGGTTGATTGGTCAAACCGAATTTAATATGCAGTTCAGGAAGACGCGTATCCATACCGACAACCACTGTCTTTTTATCTCCAAGTCCAAGACTAAGTGCAAGATTTGCCGCGATAGTCGTTTTCCCCTCCCCTTTGACAATCGAACAAACAGCAATAACTATCCCGCGGTCACTCCTCTTTTCTCTCTTTTCTAAAATAGTATCTTCAATCATTGTACGTAAAGACCAGACCATCTCCGTCGCATAGGAGTTTGGAGACTTGATAACAAACAGATCATTATAGAGTTTTTTATTGTCAATATAAGGAATCGTTCCAAAATAAGGCAAAGTCGTCAACTCTTCCACTTCACTCGGCGCTTTGATATACTTGGAAAAGTAATCACGTAAAAGAGCATAGAGAAAAGCCAAAATCGTCGCGAGCACCAGACTCAGCAGCAACATAACACTTTTTTTGGGTTTTGAAGCAAGTGCCGGCGCATAGGCATAATCGATCACACGGTATTCATATGCACCATCTGTCTGCTTGGAAATAATCACCTGTGTCTGTTTGTCAAGCAAAAAGAGATAATTCTTTTCAAGCAAATCATGTTTTCTTTTCAATCTTGTATATCCAAACTCTTTTTGAGGCAAAGTGGTCAGTTGTGCTTTATATTTTTTCAGTACTGTCTGTGTCTGATGAATCTGACTTCGCGTATCTTCCCTAAGCTCTTCAATATTTTGCAACAATGCTTTGAGTTGATCCTGGATAATATAACGCAGTTTTAGTACTTCCGGATGTTTACGTTTATAGCGCATACGAAGCTTCTGATAGGCTGTTTCATTGGCTGTGATCCTATCGATAAACTTTGTCAGGTTTGGATTGTCAACCTCCTGTACCAGCGCAATAATTTTTCTATAATCATACCCCTTTTGATACAACAAAGAGATAGTTTTAAGTTTTTGCGCTTTGATTCTGAGATTTTCAAGCGATTTTTCATATTTGAATATCGTATAGATAATCTGGCTTGTCTGTTCTCCAAGACCTGCAACTTTGTTACTGGCGATATAGGATTTCAGTGCATCTTCAGAAGCATCCAATTTCGCCTTTGCCTGTTTCAATTTTTCATTGATAAGATGAAGCAAGTTTTCTGCCGCTGAAATCTCCTGTTTACGGTTGATTCCCAAAAAAGTTTCAATCAGTGTATTGACAAACTGCTGTGCACTGTATGGATTGGTATCGGAGTAGACAATTTTAATCATACTTGACTGCTCGCTGTTTTGCAGTACGCTTAGATGGGCAGAAACCCTGTCAATATAACCTTTTTGTTCATATACTCTAAAATAGATCTCTTTAGCAGGAACATCTTTATTACGTGAGATGGAGATATCAAAATACTTTGTTTTCAAGAGTTTGGAAAAACGATACACCAGCGGTTTTGTCTTATGCGACATAAAGATATTTTTATCTACCACCAAACGCAACTCATACTCATCCTGACCAACGGCTCTGATAAGAAAACGTTTTTTGTAAAAAGAGGGATCATGAATACGAATATAATCTATCGTATAAGGAAGATCTCTGGCAATCCGCTGATATTTAAATCCATGTTTTTCATAATAGTGTATATTGGCATGCAGTTTTACAATCACCTGCTCTATAAGAGTTCTGGATTGCAAAAAATCTATCTGCGTTCTAAGATGCCTGGCAAAAACAGTCTGTGAATTATCCAGCCGCATAGAGTTACTGAGTTTATTGAGTCGGGGTGAAACCTCAACTACAGCATCTGTAGTATAAACCTTTTCCACAAACATAAGATAAACAACAGTCACTGTTACAATTGTGGCTATAATCACAAAAATAGATTTTTGATAATCAAGTAGTTTATCCCAAACTGTACGTCTGTAAAACTCTTTTTCATTGATTCCCATCTACATCCCGCCTCTAATCTTTAAATACACTGTAAATAGCAACACTGTTGAATACAGTATTGATCATAGAGATAAAAGGTTCCATACCTGTCAAAGGCAAATTAAAATCTTTTACACTGCTATGGGCAACATATATAATATCTTCCGGCTGCAATACAACATTGTTCTGCGCCATACTCTGCATATCTGTCAAATCAAGTATTGCAATATCATAATGGTGTCGATTTCCCCGTACAATCAAAACCTGGCTGCGTTTTGCAGTATCTGTCAAACCGCCTCTCTGTGCGATCGCTTTAACAGGAGTCAGAAAAGATTGCCTGTCAAACTCCAGTGCACCGGGATTTTTCACCTCTCCCATGACATACACTTTCTTGTTTAAAACTTCCACTTTTACAGCCGGAGAATTTTCCAGATATTGCGAATATAACTGATAGAGCTTGTTTTCCAGCATCTCTTTTGTCATACCCGCCACTTTGATTCTGCCCACAAGGGGTAAGAGTACCGTGCCGCCGGAAGTCACTTCTATGCCATTGTCCCTTTGAAACCCTTCACGGAATGTTCCAAGTTCAGGATATTGATAGACCAAAATCGAAATACGATCATGCGGCTTGATAAGATAATCCCGATTTTGATAGAAACCTTTCGTGACATATGGTGTCTGATGTTTCGTAAAAAGTTGATGTTTTTTAGAAGAACAACCATTGATACCGATTATTAACAGCAGTAAAAAAAAAGATCGTATTATAAACAAAAAGGCTCCTTATAAAAAACAGTTCATCTGTTATTATCGACATATCCTGTTTTTTATAAAGGAGAAGTGAAAAAAATTCAATTTTTAGAAAGATATATTTACTTTTGGTATTTCTCCAGATACCACTCTATGGTCTTTACAATACCGGATTCGAAATTTTCATCCGCTTTCCAGCCCAGTTCATTTTCAATTTTGGTTGCATCGATTGCATAACGTCTGTCGTGCCCTGCTCTGTCTTCAACAAAAGTAATCAACTCTTTATAACTTTTTTCTGCCGGCACTTTTTCATCCAAGATTTCACAGATTTTATTGACTATATAAAGATTGTCTCTCTCATTTCTACCGCCGATATTATAGGTCTCACCTGCTTTACCATCATGATATGCTCTGTCAATACCGGTACAGTGGTCTCTGACATAGAGCCAGTCACGGATATTTTTCCCGTCGCCGTAGATTGGGATCGGGGTACCGTTGAGTGCATTTCGAATAATCGTCGGTATCAGTTTTTCATCATGCTGTTTTGGACCATAATTGTTTGAGCAGTTGGTAATGACTGTATTGAGTCCAAACGTGTGGTGGTAGCTGCGTACGATCATATCACTGCTTGCTTTACTTGCAGAGTACGGGGAGTTGGGTGCATACGGTGTCTCTTCCGTAAAAAGTCCTGTCTCTCCAAGTGTTCCATAGACTTCATCGGTGGAGATATGATGAAATCTGCATCCCTCGTATGCTTTTTTATAAACAAATGGTTTCTCCATCCAATAATTTTTGGCAACATCGACCAGTGTATAGGTACCATTTACATTGGTTTCAACAAATACACCCGGATTTTTGATGGAGTTATCTACATGAGACTCGGCAGCAAAGTGAATCACACCCCGTACGTCATATTCATGAAAGATAAATTCCACCAAGTCACGGTTACAGATATCACCTTTGATAAATTTATAGCGTGGATGCCCTTCCACTTCCTGAAGGTTTTGAAGATCTCCCGCATAGGTAAGCAGATCGAGATTGATAATCTGATAATCCTCATACGTATCTAAAAAATATGGTACAAAATTACTACCGATAAACCCGGCACAACCTGTTACAAGAATAGTTTTGAATTTTGAATTTTGAATTTTGAATTTATTTGACATTATTGAGTCTCTCCTGCGAAGTTTTTACAATAGACGTAAGAATTTTAATAATCTCTTCTACATCATCCTGAATAGTTTTGACATAACTCTCTTTCTTAT
>CAZYZD010000012.1:13201-36070 GCA_964651755.1 uncultured Sulfurospirillum sp.
CTTTCTTATAAATTACATTTTCATTCATAATTTATCACTCATCACTCATAATTTTTCTGATGCATTCAGAAAGACTATCTTTCCAATAAGGAATTTGCAGACCGAAATCATTTTTGATTTTTGATTTATTCAGCAAACTATAGTGCGGTCTTGCGGCTGGAGTCGGGTATTGCCAGGTTTCAATAGGATTGATCTGACATGAAAGTTTTGCCATTTTCATAATCTCTTTGGCAAAATCATACCAGCTGATTGCACCTTCATTGCTATAGTGATAAATCTCCGGTTTTTGCAGAGCAATCTGCGGTAAAATTTCCAAAATCGCTGAAGCAAGATCTCTTGCATAGGTAGGTGTTCCTATTTGATCATAGATCACCCCAAGCTCTTTTTTCTCTTTACCCAACCGTAGCATAGTTTTGACAAAATTTGCACCAAAACTACTATATACCCACGATGTTCGGATAATAATACTATTTTTCGGGGCAATCTGTAGAATGGCTTCTTCACCCAACCGTTTCGTAGCACCATAAACAGAATTTGGATTTGTCTGATCATCCTCTTTATACGGTTTATACCCTTTTCCGTCAAAAACATAATCGGTAGAGATATGCACCAGTTTCAGATCTTTCGCTTTTGCAAGCTCCGCCATCACCCGTACTGCCTGATGGTTGATTTTATCTGCACTCTCCTGATCTTCTTCTGCTTTATCAACAGCGGTATAAGCTGCACAGTTGATTATCGTATCGATTTTGTTTTCTGTTATAAATTTCTCCAGCACTTCTTTGTCGCTGATATCCAGATCCGTACGATCCGTAAACCAAAAACCTTCCTTTGGTGCCAACTCTTTCAGTTCACTGCCAAGCTGACCGCCTGCGCCTGTAACAAGTACATTAGCCATAGAGATTCTCGCTGAAATCAAATAGTTCCGCATCCTGAAGAAGGGGTTGTTTCGTATCTTTTGCAGAGAGTTGCAGTTTCTCTTTGACTATTTGCCAGTCAACCCCGATAGAAGGATCATCAAACGCAATACCCCTGTCACATTCCGGACTATAAAAGTTATCTACTTTATAGGCAAAAGTCGCCTCCTCACTCAATACAACAAAGCCGTGTGCAAAACCTCTGGGAACAAAAAGCTGCCGTTTATTCTCCTCTGTCAGTTCTACAGCCACATACTGCCCGAATGTAGGGCTTCCTTTTCGTATATCCACGGCAACATCAAGTACACTTCCGGTAATCACTCTTACCAGTTTTGTCTGGGCAAAAGGCGGCAACTGATAGTGCAATCCTCTTAAAACCCCATACCGGGATTTAGATTCATTGTCCTGACAAAAGTTGACACTGAATCCCAGAAAATCTTCCAGTTTGTCTTTGCGGTAGGTTTCCGTAAAATATCCTCGTTCATCCCCATGAACCACCGGTTCTATAATCACAACATCCGGTATTTCGGTACGTATAAAATTCATCTTTTAACTATCCCCTCTTTCGCTCTTCTGAGTAAATATTGTCCATAATTGTTCTTTTTCAGCGGTTGTGCCAGTTTTATCAAAGTCTCTTCATCGATATAGCCCATCTCATAAGCAATCTCTTCAATACAAGATACTTTAAGTCCCTGTCTGTTCTCGATAGTTTGTATAAAATTTGATGCCTCAAGCAGACTTTCATGGGTTCCCGTATCCAGCCAGGCAAAACCTCTTCCCATCAACTCGACATGAAGTTTTCCTCTATCCAGAAACACTTGATTGACATCGGTGATCTCAAGCTCTCCTCTGGCACTTGGTTTGATCTTTTTCGCCACTTCTATCACATCGTTGGTATAAAAGTACAATCCGGTTACAGCATAGTTGCTTTTGGGATTCTGCGGTTTCTCTTCAATAGAAATCACATTGCCTTTGTCATCAAACTCGGCTACTCCATAACGCTCCGGATCGTTTACATAGTATCCGAAAATTACCGATTTTTGTTCATTTTCAACAATTTTAATGCTTTTTTGCAGCATATCCGGGAGTCCGTGCCCATGGTAGATATTGTCACCCAAAATAAGACAAACATCATCCTGACCGATAAACTCTTCACCGAGTATAAAAGCCTGGGCAAGTCCTTCAGGACTGGGCTGTACTTTATAGGAGAGTTGCAATCCAAGGTGGGAACCGTCGCCGAAAAGCTTTTCAAAAGAGGGAAGCGCTTCCGGTGTAGAGATGATGAGTATCTCTGTAATACCTGCAAGCATCAGGGTCGAAAGAGGATAGTAAATCATTGGCTTGTCATAAACCGGAATCAACTGCTTGATCACTTCCTGTGTAATAGGATACAAACGTGTACCACTTCCCCCCGCAAGTACAATACCTTTCATGATGTCAACCTTTTCGTGGATTAAATAAAACTATAAAAGTAAATATTATTTTATGTTATCACTTATTTTCTTATATAAGGTTAAAATTTCTTCTTTATGTTCTATATAACTATTGCTATTTGCTATCAAATGCGCAGAAGATTCCATAATATCTTCAACCACTTTCAAACCATTTTGTTTCATAGTCGTTCCTGTTTCTACTATATCGACAATAGCATCGGCAAGCCCTACAATAGGTGCCAGTTCTATAGAACCGTACAATTTGATCACCTTGACTGCCATCGCTTTGGAAGAGAAATAGTTACGGGTAATATTAACCATCTTGGTTGCTACTGTAATCTCCGGTTTGTTATAGTCCAGTTCATCTTCATTTTTCATACCGATACAGACACGGCATCTTCCGATTCCCAGATCCAGCAATTTTACCAGATTCATCTCTTTTTCCGTCAAAACATCCAGTCCGACAACACCCAAATCTGCTGCCTGATTTAAAACATATGTCGGAACATCCTGATTTCGTACCAGTAAAAAACGAAACCCATCTTTCTCCAAAATCAGTTTTCTGTCTTCAAAATCAAATTTTGTATCAAACGTTTTTTCAAAAATTGCCAGAGTCTCTTCTGCAATCCTGCCTTTTGGCAATGCTATGGTCAACATGAAAGTCCCATCTCCTTTATCACTTTTTGCATCCCTTTAAATACAAGATCCTCTTCAAAAACAGCTTCTTTCAAATAGTATGAAAGCCGCCTGCCATCCCCGCCCGTCAAATAGACTTGCTTATCCGCTGCATGTATTTCAATCATACATACGATTGATTTCATAGTTGCATAGAGTAGTGCATCGTTGGTATTTTGAGGTAATCCTGTCAGAGAAATTTCACTTTCCAGATCATATATCAATCTTGATGATATATTAGCAAAAGAGTCTTTATAGGAGCGAATACCAGGCAATATAAAACCTCCCTTATGGAGATTATGATCCATAATATCCACTGTAATGGCACTTCCTGCATCAACAACAACACCGGTTTCAATACTATAACACGCTGCGACTCTATCAATACCAATCCCCCGGTAGTTTGTTTGAAAATGAAAAAAAGGTTTCAAATCGATTGCAAATTTATGATTTTTCAATACATTTTCAAGATTTGGATTGACATTGATATAGCAAAATTCTGAAGAGGGCAAATTCTCTTTTTTTGCTTCCACTCTTTTACTGTTTTTTCCGTCAAATATTTTAATATTGGTATTGCCTATATCAAGCAGCAACATCGATCAGTCTCCAGCCCCGCTCTTTCATGAGGATTTGTGCTTTTGAACAAAAAGCCATATCATACAGAAGAAGCTTTTTTTTGTAGTTATGATCCTGCATTATTTTCAATTTTTCAAAAATACGTTCCAGTTCATCTGCATTCTTTTGTAAAAAACGGCTCTTTTGAGAAAGCTTGAATATCGCTACATAGTTACTGTGCAAATCTACTCCTTCATAGATTTCAATATTTTTTCGGGTACCCAACTTTTTTTTATCTATAGGATGTAATTTCTTAAATATCATATTGTATTTGAGTAAAAGTTCAACTATCTCTTTCATGAAGCTCCTTTATTTAGCAAGAGGATGGTAACTTTGCACAGTCTGACGCAAATCCTCTTTTTGCAAATGCGTATAAATCTGTGTCGTTATAATACTTTCATGACCTAAAAGTTCCTGCACAACACGCAAATCCGCACCGCCCAGGATCAATGCTGTTGCAAAAGAGTGACGCAGTACATGGGGTGAAACACCAAGATACTTTTTTACAATTTTAAAAACAGAGATACGGCTTAAAGGTTTTCCCTGATAACTCAGCCAAAGGTAATCGCTCTCCTTTTTCCGCGATGCCATATATCTTTCAAGTGCTTCAAGAGCAACAGGCGCTATGGGAACCAGACGCTGTTTATCTCCCTTGGCGTTATATATTTTCAGCCATCCTTCATGAAGATCGGATTTTCGTGCGGCTATCGCTTCACTGACACGGCATCCCGTCGCATAAAGAAACAAAATCAGTGCATAATCCCGTAATCCCTGTTCACTTTTCTGATCAATTATTTTGAGCATATGTAAAATGGCATCGTATTCCAGAAATTTCGGAAGATTCTGCGTTGTTTTGGCAAGTTTCAGTTTGGGTTTTTGCCGGATAAATTCGGATTTTTCACAAAAATCGAAAAAAGCATTGATCGAGGAGAGTTTACGGTTTCTAGTAGATGCTTTGGTAAAAAGGGTAAGAAAAGAGAGGATTTCATCAACAGAAGCTGTGATAATATCCCTCTTTAAATAAGCTTCAAAATCGCGAAGATCCCTGCTATAGGCTTCTATACTTAAAGGACGAAGCCCTTTTACAACAGAGATATATTCGATAAATGCTTCAAGAACGCCGGAGTCCTTCTCTCTCTCGGAAACCACTCCGTCACTCCATCATAGATAATGCTATTTTAACGAAATAGCTTTATCACCTATATAAAGCACATCTTTTGCTATCATTGAAGGTTGTTCAACTTCATCATCCAGTGCTTTTATATTCACAGTACCAAGCTTACGATCCATTTCGATCAAATAGCCTTCCCTCTCTACTCCATAAAGTTTACCATTCATTTCAGCAACAGCCACAAAATTAGCATATTCGAAATCTCTCTCTTCAACTTTTTGCAACTGTTCATTGAGTTGAATCACTTTACCGCCTTTGGTAAAGATGTAGATATTATGCCCCACATAGAGTATATCTTTTATATCGGCAGCGTAAGTATAGATACGCTTGGGGGTAATAACAATTACTTTGGAAGAAGTTGCAGCTACGAGAATATTGCCATGAACTTCCAGAAAAATAACATTGTTAAATAACTCTTTATCACTGATTGCAACATCACGTAAAACAACTTTTTTATTACTGTCCATAATCAGCAAACGTCCGTCAAGTGTAGGAAAAACTATCAAATCGTTGATAAATACCGGGTTAGCAGCACGTGCGTCAATAGTAATCACCTTATCAAGACTCTCTCTGTATCGTTCAGAATCTGCTTTGATATCGTAAAGTACAATCGTATTGTCACTCAGTACTGCTGCAAGTAAATTACCTTTTTGCGTTGCACTTACAACAGGCTGTTCAAAAGTAGTCGTAAAGAGAGGTTTTTTGGTACTTTTGGAGATGATTTCCAATTTTCCGTCATCATTCCCGACAATAATATTTCCCTCGGATTCATTGATAAAATAAAACCCTTTTGGCAAAATACCGGTAATTACTCCGCTTTTTCTGGTCACAACATCTTTTTTGTCAAGAACAGCACCTTCTCGTACGACATTTTTTACACCGCGATCAAGTTTTTGCGTTACTTTGACTTCTGCATCTACTTTCTTTGGTTCATAAACATTTTTACCGGCACAACCACTTGTCATTAACAGCGCAGTCAAAATGCCCAGAGAAAGATATAACCATTTCATAAGCACTCCTATTTCTGATAATGCATATAGTTTTGCACAATCTGATAAAGCGGAGAATTGACAGCTATCTGTCCCAGCATTTCTCTTGCTTCTTTGTTTTTACCATTTTGAAAAAGTAAAAAAGCATCATCTAAAACAGCAATCTCTTTAAGCAGTGCCTCCTGCTTCTGTACATAACTGCTTAATGCTTTCTCATCTTCACTAAGCGCTGCACTTTGAAAAGAAACCAAATCTTTTAAGACCGGATCCTGAACACTTTGTGCAATTTCATGCAGTTTGTTTACATCATTACTCTGTACTGCCTGTGCAAAAAGGAAAAGAGAGTATAACTCAGGATTTTTATTTTTAAGAGTTTCAAGAGCTCCTGTATCCTGTGGATTATTTTGCAAAGCAGCCAAAGCCTGATTTGCCATCCGAAGATTTCTGTTTTTGATATAATCGATCGTTACATATGCCAGAACAGCTACAATAACAACAACAGCCAATGTAATCAAAAGCTTTTTATACTTTTTAAAAAAGCCCTCCGCTTTTATTACACTCTCTAAAAACTGCTCTTCTGTGCTCAGTTCCTGCTTAATCGCTTCAACATTTTCTTTGAGTCCCAAAGTTAATCCTTTTTTGCTATAATTTTAAGGGTTTCCTTACGTGAAATATACCACATAATGAATTAAACATATATTGACAAGGTAAAAAGGTTTTATATGAAAATAGACAATACACTGTTGCAAAAACTGGAGAAACTCTCCTCTTTGCAAATTGAAGAATCCAAAAGAGAAAGTATGATTTCAGAGATTGGCAAAATAGTCGATTTTGTTGAAAATCTAAATGAATTAGATTTAGACAAAGAAGACCCGTCCTTTTCGACGATTGAAGGCGGTACACCTTTTCGCGAGGATGTACCTGCAAACAATCCTGAAATCATAGAAACGATTTTAGAACATGCACCAAAAAGAGAAGGAGGTTTCTTCGTTGTCCCTAAAATAATCGAATAGGAAGGGATTTTATGACAGAAACTTTAGAGCGTCCAAAACAGCAGATGGACATTAACACACTTTTAAAAAATATTGTTGCCCATGGTGCATCTGATCTGCACCTGGTCAGCAGAAGCGAACCCCAAATCCGGATTGACGGAAAACTCGTTCCCTTAAATCTTCCCAAACTTGACGGTAAAAGCATCGAAGAGATGTGTTATGCCCTCATTACCGACAAACAGAAAAAACATCTTGAAGAGCATAAAGAGGTCGATTTTGCCATCGAAATACCAAATGTAGGCAGATTCAGGGGTAACTACTATTATACTATCGGTACAGAACTGGCTGCAGCATTCAGAATTATCCCTACTGAAATTCCTTCTCTGGATGACCTCGGAGCACCTGCGGTATTTAAAGAGATCATCAAAAGGGAAAAAGGACTGATTCTGGTTACCGGACCTACAGGAAGCGGTAAATCAACTACACTTGCAGCACTTTTAAATGAAATCAATCTCACGGAACATAAACATATTATTACTGTTGAAGACCCTGTCGAGTTTATACATCAGAACAAAAAATCACTCTTTTCACACAGAAATGTCGGCGAAGATACCAAAAGTTTTACAACCGCACTCAAATATGCCATGCGTGAAGACCCTGATATTATCCTTATCGGTGAGATGCGTGACAAAGAAACCATAGAGGCAGCACTGACAGCAGCAGAAACCGGTCACCTTGTTTTCGGAACACTTCATACCAACTCTGCTGTACAAACCATCAACCGTATAGTCGACACCTTTGAAGGATCAGAGCAATTACAAGTTAGAAATATGCTCTCCGTTTCCCTGACTGCTGTTATCTCTCAGATGCTTCTTCCAAAAAGAAACAAAGGTCGTGTAGCAGCCCAGGAAATCATGATCAATAACCATGCAATCGCTAACTTGATCAGAGAAAATAAAATCCATCAACTCTACTCCCAAATGCAACTCAACCAGACCCAAACCGGTATGCAGACTCAGACACAGGCTCTTGAAAGGCTTGTCAAACAAAACCTTGTACAAAAAGAAGATGCACTGCGTATTTCAACCCAACCTGAAGAGCTTAAAGGGAAAATAGGCTTTTTATAAACAGTATCAAGAGTTTTTCTCTTGATATTTACTAAATCCCAACGATTAATTTATGCTTTTTCAGGAATAAACTTTTACAATAAGGTAAATTTTTGTTATAATCCCTTACTTATCATATTGTAAAGGTTATCAATTTCATGGAAAATATATCATTACTTGATCTAATCTCCATCGCCCTTATCCTATTTCTGGGAATCAAGGGAATTTTCCGGGGTTTTGTCAAAGAAGTTTTTGGATTGATCGGTATTATCGGAGGTATCTATGTTGCCAGCCGTTATGCACAGGCAGCGGGTGAATTTCTCGACAACAATTTTCTCAACCTTCAAAACAAAGGTTCACTTTACTTGATCGGCTTTATTGCTGTTTTGATTGCTTTCTGGCTTTTTGCCGTAATGGTAGGTTTTTTACTTGGAAAACTTGTCAATTCCAGCGGTTTGGGCATTATCGATAAGATTCTTGGATTTTTTGTCGGTGGTGCAAAAGTCTTTCTGATTTTTTCCGTTATCATTTATGTTTTCTCAAATATAGGTATTTTCAGAGCAAGTATCAATAATATGTTTGCAGGTTCCATGATGTATCCGATTTTTCAGAAAGTAGGTGCAAGAATCGTTAAAATTGACCCGTCACAAATCACAGTGCAAGACAACATTACTGTAGGAAGTGACGAGAAAGAAGAAGAGGAATAAGACATTGCAAACGCGAAGTATCGAATCTCTCTCTTATGAAGAACTGTTGCAGACTTTTAAAACAATCTTGAGAAATAATAATTTGAAATTTACTGCACAAAGAGAAGCGATACTTAAAACACTGTATGATCATCCCGGTCACTTTACACCCGAAGATCTGTATTTGCTGGTAAAAAAGGAGTGCCCGCAGTTAAATACCGGTATCACGACTGTATACCGGACACTTAACTTGCTTGAAGAGAATAAACTGGTTACTTCTCTCTCTTTTGGCATACAGGGAAAAAAGTTTGAACTGGGAAATAAATCGCATCATGATCATATTATCTGTGAAAAATGCGGAGCGATTGTTGAGTTTGAAGATCCCGATATAGAAAACCTTCAGCAAAAGATTGCTACAAAACTAGGTTTTAAACTTACCAATCATTTGTTACAACTTTATGGCATTTGTAAAAAATGTCAGGAACAAGAATAAAAAAACAATATTTTACTAAAGAAAAGAGAGGATTCCATTGATATTTGACAATCAATACGAACAACAACGCATTCAGAAAGCGGAGGAGCTGAAAAACCTCCAGATAAACCCTTATCCCCATAACATTACCAGAGATACAACAGCTGCCCAATTTAAAAAAGAGTATGCTTACGTAGCGGAGCAGGAAGAGAAAAGGGATGAAACCAAGCATGTGACAGTCAGTGGACGTATCAAGTTTTTAAGGTTGATGGGGAAAGCCGCTTTTGTCAAAATCGAAGATGAAAGCGGTCTGTTACAAATCTATGTAGCACGTGACAATCTGCCGGAAGGCTTTTACAATACTGTTTTTAAAAAGCTGATTGAAGTGGGAGATATTATTACCGTTACAGGGTACCCTTTTGTTACCAAAACAGGAGAGCTTTCACTGCATGTTACTGACCTGAAACTGGCTGCCAAATCGATCAAACCACTTCCGGAAAAATTTCATGGTTTACAGGATAAAGAGTTACGTTACAGACAGCGTTATCTGGATATGATCATGAACCCGGAAGTCAAAGATGTTTTTAAAACCAGAAGTAAAATAGTCTCTATCACCAGAAGATTTTTTGAAGACCAGGGATTTCTGGAAGTAGAAACACCAATGATGCACCCGCTTGCAGGCGGTGCGAATGCCAGACCATTCATTACCCATCATAATGCACTCGATATTGAGCGTTATCTCAGAATTGCGCCGGAACTCTATCTCAAACGTTTGATTGTCGGCGGTTTTGAAGCTGTTTTTGAAATTAACAGAAACTTTAGAAATGAAGGTATGGACCAAACGCACAATCCGGAATTTACAATGCTCGAATTTTACTGGGCATATCATAACTATGAAGATCTCATGAAACTGACTGAAGAGTTGTTTGAAAAACTGCTTCATGAACTTGACTTGCCTGTCAAACTGCCGTTTGGAGAGATGGAGATCGATTTTTCCACACCATTTGCCAAAATTAAATGGGAAGATGCACTTGTCGATATTGCAGGTGTAAAACGTGCAGATCTCAGAAATAGAAATGCTTTGATTGCATTTTTGAAATCAAAAGATATTGAAGTAGACGAAACACTCAGTGTTGCAAAACTTCAAGAAGAGATTTTTGACGAGTTTGTTGAGAAAGAATTGATCAATCCGACATTTCTGACACATTATCCAATAGACATCAGTCCTTTGGCAAGACGTAACGATGAAGATCCGGAGATTGCAGACAGATTTGAATTTTTTGTAGCCGGTCAGGAGATTGCCAACGGATTCAACGAGCTCAACGATCCGCTCGACCAATATGAACGTTTCGCCGCCCAGGTTGCCAATAAAGCAAAAGGTGATGATGAAGCACATGAAATGGATAAGGATTATATCAATGCACTCGGATACGGTATGCCTCCGACAGCGGGTGAAGGTATTGGGATTGACCGATTAACCATGATTTTGACAAATCAGCACTCCATCCGGGATGTGATTCTCTTCCCTGCAATGAAACCAATAAAAGAAGAAGAGAAAACAGAAGAAAACCAAAACACAGAAGAGAAGGAATAAAAAGATGTATTTTATGGAAAAAGAAGATCCGGAAGTATTTAATATATTGCAAAAAGAGCTGGAGAGGCAAACAAACCATCTCGAAATGATTGCCAGTGAGAACTTTACATCACCGGCAGTGATGGAAGCTATGGGAAGTATTTTCACCAATAAATATGCAGAGGGGTACCCTTATAAAAGATATTATGGCGGTTGTGAATTTGCAGATCAGGTTGAGCAGCTTGCTATTGACAGAGCTTGTGAACTTTTCGGCTGTAAATTTGCCAATGTCCAGCCGCATTCGGGAAGTCAGGCAAATCAGGGTGTCTATCAGGCGCTCCTGAAACCATACGACAAAATCCTCGGTATGGATCTCAGCCACGGTGGTCACCTGACACACGGTTCCAAAGTAAGCAGTTCCGGAAAAACCTATTCCAGTTTCTTCTATGGTGTTGAACTTGACGGGCGTATCAACTATGATCGTGTTATGGATATTGCCAAAATTGTCCAGCCAAAACTGATCGTATGCGGTGCCAGTGCCTATCCAAGAGAGATCGATTTTGCAAAATTCAGAGAAATAGCCGATGAAGTCGGTGCAATTCTTTTTGCAGATATCGCACATATTGCAGGTCTTGTCGCTGCGGGTGAACATCCAAGTCCATTCCCTCACTGTGATGTTGTAACGACAACAACACACAAAACCCTCCGAGGTCCAAGAGGCGGTATGATCATGACAAATGATGAAGATATTGCCAAAAAAATCAACTCAGCTATCTTCCCTGGTATTCAGGGTGGACCGCTTGTGCATGTCATTGCCGGTAAAGCTGTCGGTTTTGGAGAAAACCTCAAACCAGAATGGAAAACCTATGCAAAAGATGTCAAAGCCAACGCTAAAGTGCTGGCAGATATTTTAATGCAAAGAGGTTATGATGTCGTCAGCGGCGGAACAGATAATCATCTGGTACTTGTTTCTTTTCTGGACAAAGAGTTCAGCGGTAAAGATGCAGATGCAGCACTCGGCAATGCAGGTATAACAGTCAACAAAAATACTGTACCGGGTGAAACACGAAGTCCATTTGTTACCAGTGGTATCCGAATCGGCTCTCCGGCACTTACAGCACGTGGCATGAAAACTAAAGAGTTTGAAATTATTGCAGGAAAAATTGCAGATGTTTTAGACAATATCAACGATCAAGAACTTCATGCTAAAATCAAAGAAGAGATGAAAGAGCTAGCGCAAAATTTCATCATCTACGACAGAGCAATTTACTAGGATTAAACAGATGTATAACGTTGATCTCTCCCTTATTAAAATGATCACAAATCATTACTGGATAAAACGGGATAAAATAGTCAATAAAATCAATTATAAGGGAAGGCTCTTTTTTGATAAATATGAACGAATCGATAAACCTTTGAACCGTTCTGTTATGAATGAATATGACAATGGGAAGATTATTGTTGCACATTCACTGATTAATGACCGGGATAAAGTCGAGAATATTGTTTTTGATTATAACGGCAGAAATACGGAAAAATTCTGGCACAGACTCCAACTTCTGCTTCGGGAAGAAGGATATCTCAATTTTACAGCATATGAGAGTAAAACACCCGGACATTTACATGTATATATCCATAAAGGACATACCACTTTCAGTGAAGGATGTCAGCTGGCAAAAACCCTTTCGGCAAAATTAGCTACAAAACTGCCAAAAGAGTGGAAAATGTTTCCGAGTGCGGATATTCCCAAAGAGTTCAATATATTGAACCTTCCAAAAAAGGTTTATGCAAAAGAGCGCGGTTCGTCATGGGCGAGACATATGTAAACGATGGAAAAAATAACAATAAGTATCAAAAGAGGAGAAACTGCTATGGAAGACAAACTAAAACAACCGGTCAAAAAATCTAACGACTTAAGCGATATCGTTTTGGAGAAAGAAAAATCCAATGTTGACAAAACGAAAAAAATGCTGCTTTTTGCTGCAACACTGATCTTACTTTTTTTAGTAGGCTTGGTTGTTATGAAACTCTTCAACAATGCCCCCCAGGGTGAAGAAGATAATCTTGCCCAGGTTGGAGAGCAAATGGTTCAGCCTGTCGACCAGTCAATAGACCAGCTTAGCAAAAAAGTGGAAGACACCAATGATCTCTTCCAACAAGAACCGATTATTGATGATGGAGCAGAAACAGATCTGAAATTTGAAGAGATGGTACGTAAACTCAAAGCCCAGGACATGGGTGAAGAGGTGAAAAAAAGCGAGCCTGTAGCAGAAACAAAACCTGTAGAGAAAAAAGTTGAAAAGAAAGTTGATGAAACAAAAGATCTTTTCAGTAAAAAAGTAGATGAGATAGCCAAAGCTGCTGCAAAAACAAAGAAAGAGAGTGTTCAAAAAGTTGAAGAAGTTAAAACAGCTGTCAGCGAAGTTGTCACTCCTAAAGTTGTAAAACCAGCACCTGTAAAACCTAAAAAAGTCATTACCCCTCCTAAAGAGATCATTATTGATACAAAAGTAACACCAGTACCTTCAGAGACAAAATTTTCTACTTTAAGCGGTTATTTTATTCAGGTTGGTGCAACAACAGCAAGTTTTCCTGACAGACGTTATCTGCAAAAAATCAAAAATGCAGGTTATGACTATGTAGTACACAGTACAGTTGTCAAAGGACGTAAAATCAAAAAAATTCTTATCGGACCATTCGCTTCCAAAAGTGAAGCAAAACGTAAATTGCCAGGTGTTCAGTCCAGCATTAACCCAAGTGCATATGTTTACAGGGTCAAATAAACGTGTATACCAAACAACTGCTCTTTGATCAGCTTACGCCGATCGCTATTTACACCAAACTCAAAGAGAGATTTCCCAAAGAAATCTCTCTTTTGTTTGAAAGTGCTATCAACACAGAAGATGGCAACTTCAGTTTTATTTTTATTGGGGCAAAAGAGCGGATCACCTATAAAGAAAATCAAACAACAATTGCACAAGAGGACGGCTCTGTTTCGGTATCTTCAGAGAATCCGTTTAGTTACTTAAAATCCTACTATCAGCAGATAGATTATGAAAAATACAGAAAAATTGGTGAAAAACTCAATGTAGGATTTGTTGACGGCTTTGTCGGTTTTATCGGATATGACGCAGTTAAAATCTTTGAACCGGTATTATCCCCCTATATGGATAATCTTCATGATGAACTGAAATCTCCGGATATTGACTTGATCCGTCCCAAACTGACACTTGCTTTCTCCCATAAAACAAATACACTGACACTTATTGCTCCGGATGAAGAGTTTGGAGAAAATCTCGATGCAATAGTTACCTATCTCAAAGAGCCATACGCCTACGTCAACCTTCAAAAAAGTGTGATAGATCCCCAAAAAGGAAATTTTGCGTTTGACAAAGAGCGTTTCTTCGAAATGGTTGCACTCTCCAAAGAGATGATCAAAAGCGGGGATGTCTTTCAAATTCTGATGTCAAACCGATTTACCCAATATAGTAAAATTGACCCACTCAGTTTTTACAGAACACTTCGCAGCCAAAACCCCTCTCCCTATATGTTTTTACTCGAATATGAAGAGTTCACCATAGCGGGCAGCTCTCCGGAGGTAATGGTCGGACTTCATGATCAGCATATCCTGTTGCGCCCTATCGCAGGTACCAGACGCAGAGGCAAGACACCACAAAGAGATGCTGAACTGGCTCTTGAAATGCTCAACGATGAAAAAGAGTGTGCAGAGCATCTTATGCTGATCGACCTTGGTCGAAATGATGTCGGACGTGTTGCCAAAACCGGTACAGTAAAGGTAACAGAGATGATGCGTGTAGAACGCTATTCTCATGTCATGCATATGGTCAGCGATATTGATGCTGTTTTGGATGAAAAATACGATATGTTCGATCTTTTTGCTGCTACATTTACCGCAGGAACCATGACTGGTGCTCCAAAAATCCGCGCTATGGAACTGATTGCAGAATTTGAAGGACTCAAACGCGGTTTTTACAGCGGTGCAGTCGGTTATTTCGGGTTTGACGGCAATATGGACAGTGCTATCGCAATCCGTACAGCATATCTTGATAATGAAAAAATTGTCTTCCAGGCAGGTGCTGGAATCGTAGCAGACAGCAAAGAAGAACTGGAGTATCTGGAAGTACAGAATAAACTAGCCGCAAATATGGCATCTCTACAAAAGCTCAATGAAAATGAATCGTAAACTTTTCGCTATTTTTGGCAATCCAGTCAGTCACTCTATCTCCCCTTTGATGCATAATTATGCACTTCGTGGACTGGGTATTGACGGATGTTATACAAGATACAGACTTGAAAACGGAGAAAAGTTAAAAGAGAAATTTTTATCATTGCAGCTCTCTGCCATTAATATTACAGTACCGCACAAAGAGTCTGCCTATGCTGCCTGTGACGAGATCAGAGGTATCGCAAATGAAATAAAAGCCGTAAATACCATTGTAAATGCTAACGGAAAACTGATTGGTTACAATACAGATGCACCCGGTTTTCTAAAATCTGCACTCTCTTTTGGCAAAATCTCTTCTGTAGCAATCCTCGGTGCCGGCGGTACAGCAAAAGCACTTGCAGCCATTTTCAGAGAGAATAATATTGCCGTAACGATAATCAACCGTTCGGAAGGGAGATTACACTTTTTTAAAGAGCGGGGCTACTCCACCATGACATGGGATGCATATACTCCTTTTTCATGTGATCTGGTAGTCAATACAACCTCGGCAGGCTTAGAGGAAGCAGCTTTACCAGCTCCTGAAGAGATGATGGAAAAACTCTTTTCAAATACAAAGTATGCTATCGATGTGATTTACAATAAAGAGACACCCTTTTTACAACTGGCGAAAGAGAAAAATATACCTGCAAAAGATGGAAGTGAGATGCTGCTTTATCAGGGAGTAATTGCTTTTAACCATTTTTTCGATAATCAGTATGAAGAAGATGAAATCGAAAAATGGATGCGCAAAGCATTTAGCTAAATACGCACCCTCTGCATCAATGCTCTTGAAAGAGAGATCATATCAACATTTTCCAGATTAACACCGGTAGGCACTCCCTGTGCAATTTTGGAAAAACTGAGAGGATAAGATTTCAGTTTCTCTTCGATAAACATAATAATAGAATCATTCGCAAGTGACGGGGTAAAAGCAAAAATCACTTCCGATACACCCTCTTGTACAAGTTTTTTGAGTTGTTCAATATTCTCTTCATCCAAACTCTCCAGTACAAAGAAACGACCGTCATAATCTACACTCTCTTCAATGATCATGATATCCTTTGCACTCTCTACCAGACAAAGTTTGCTTTTGTCTCTGTTCTCGTCCAGACAAATATCGCATATTTCATCTTCACAGATACCGTTACAGATAGTACATTTACGGATATGCGCTACAGCATCCTCAATAGCATGGGCAAGTTTTAGTGCCGAAAAGGAGTCACCCAGAACCATATGGTAGGCAAAACGCTGTGCCGATTTTTTCCCGACGCTCGGCAATGTCTGAAGGGCTTCTACAAGGTTGTTAAACTTCTCTAAACTTCTGTTTTTCATACATGAAGTCTAACAAAATTTGGATTAATAGCACGTATATTTTCAGGCATTTCTCAACTCTTTTAACTATAATAATAAGTTATAAAGGATGCATTTTGGTAAAAGATATAATCACATACCCGGACAAAACTATAAATATCATCTCTCCTGATTTAAGGAGTTTTGATGATACACTTTTCAAGTTACTGGAAGATATGAAAGATACGCTGGAAGCCCACAAAGTTAAAGGCTTGGCTGCTATACAGATCGGCGTACCGATGTCAGTAATAGTCATCAAACAAGATGACGGCACCTATCTTGAAATCATCAATCCGCGAATTATCGGTAAAAAAGGAAAGATACAATCCACTGAATCCACACTCTACTTTCCGAATACTACCCATACTGTCCCACGCTATGAACAGATCCGTCTTGTCTATCAGGATCGTAACGGAGAACAAAAATCTATGAAAGCAGAGGGAGAACTTGCAATCTTACTGCAGAGGAAGATAGATTACGTTTTTGGAGGAACACTGGCAAACCGTCTTCCCAAAAAAGAGAGAGAAGCTATGGGAAAAGATCTTGCAAAAGCCGGTATGCAGGGCTCATTTGAGAATTGCCCTACCGTTTTCAAGAGAGATTATTTTATCAGCATGATACAAAAAGTACTCTTTTTCATGTTTCTTACACTGCTGGCACCCCTCTTTTCATTTTCGGAAGAGACCATGGCAAAGCTGATTACTTTTGACAAATATGCTTCCATAGCCTTGGTACTGCTGCTTATTGGCTATTTCTATGTTGCGTATGGAGAGTCCAAAAAGTATGGTTCATGTTCGGGGTGTCAGATGGGAAATATTGTCGCTACAACCATCCAGTACACTATTGCCAGTGTACTGCTCTCAGCTGCGACTTATTTCGTACTTAGTTGATCCAGAAATCTTTGGGCGTATCTGCTGTAAAGTCATACCCCAGAAGATTGATATGAAAAGCATGTAAAAGCATTCTTTTATGAGGTCTTCCCCCATATACTCTGTCTCCGATAATCGGATATCCCGCATATTTGAGATGCGCCCTGATCTGGTGTGTACGTCCGGTTTTAATTGTCACCTTGACTTTTGTTCTTTTCCCGTGCACTTCCAGAGGTTCAACGATGGAGAGCGCTTCTTTACCATTTTTGGAGACTTTTGTAAAAGCACTTCCATTTCTCTTGATAGTTAGCAAAGGTGCTTCTATACGTATCTCTTCTGCAATCACCCCCTGCACCCAGGCAATATAGGATTTATCTACTTCAAATTTGCGAAATGCTTCAATCGCCTTCTTCTGAAAATCCTCATCTTTAACCAGTAAAAGCAATCCGCTGGTATCTTTATCCAGGCGGTGCAAAAGCGGTGCACCCTGCTTTTTGGCAATCTGTTCACTGGTAATAAATGCCGGTTTGTCTATCACTATAATTTTGTCATCTTCAAAAATTTTTTTGATTTTCAAAGGTTTTTCCACCCTGAAAGTTGTCCGTGCAGGCATCAAAGCACGTGCCATCACTACTTTTTTACCACCGCTGTATACTAGACCATTGTCGATCAAATCTTTGGCGGAACGGTTGGTAATCCCTTCCTGTACAGCCAATAGTTTATATGCTTTTTCCTGCATCTATTTTTCCTTTTCTATCTCATCTATAAATTGTTTTACTTTTTGGGTATACGGCAGCCGTATACGCTTTTGCTTGCTTGTTTCACCGCCAACAAAATCCACATCACTTTTGGAAACTTTAAATGTTTTGGAAAGAAACTTTACAAGCTCTTTATTTGCAGCTCCTTCTACCGCCGGTGCTTTGATTTTTACTTTCAGCGCATCATCAAGAATACCGCTGAAAAGGTTTTTGCTGGAGTTTGGTACTGCCTTGATACGAAAGATCACATGATCTTCCCTGATCTCATACCACACGCTGCAACTCTTCCAGAATAGGACGCATATCCACTTTTGACACGATGGAGGAAGGTTCTGCAACTGTAATGGTATCTTCGATCTCTGAAGAATCACAAAACTCTACATTATCAACCAGTGGAAAGAGTGCCTGTTGATTGTGAATATGCCTCCCGCTGATCAATTTTACGCCAAAGTGCGCCGGCTCCAGAGGATTGTGTCCCCCTACTCCTTCCACAAACGAACCACCCAAAATCACCACATCACTGATCGCATAGATATTGACCAATTCACCCATTTTATCTACTAAAATGAGATCACTCTCAAAATTTTCCTTTTCGGAAAAACGATGAAAACTAACTCCTCTTGCTTTACAAAACTCTGCAAGCATCCCGGCAACAGCATCGAAACGCTCCGGATGACGCGGTACAACTACTATTTTTCGATTGTCAAAACGAAGATGCTCCAGCAAAAGCATCTCTTCTTTTTCATGGGTACTTGCAAGTGTTACTACTTCATGAGCTGGTTTTTCAAAATTTCTGGTTGCTTTTATATCCTGATAAGATTTGATATTACCCGTAACGATAACATTTTGGGCACCTAACTCTTCAAGACGCTCTTTATCTTTGAAACTCTGGGCAAAAACAGTATCAACATTGGCAAAGATATGTCGGTAAAACCATTTAAAACGTTTATAACGCAAATACGATCTGTCCGATATCCTGGCATTTAACAAAAATGTTTTTGCTCCTTTTTTCCGGGCAGTATAAAATAACATATACCAAAGTTCCGCCTCCAGTACAACTAACGCTTTCTGCCGTACTATCCAAAAAGGTAAAAATATCTCAAAAGGCAAAAAACGCCGCTGTGCCTTTAATGTTTTGGCTGCTTCATAACCGGTATTGGTAATCACAGAAACATTAACTTTTTGAGACAAGTTTTCAATAATCGGAGCCAGCGATTTTACCTCGCCCAGTGAACATGCATGAAACCATATTTTATCTTTTGGAAAAGGAGGATTACGCCATAGAAAAAAACGTGCAGGAACAGAGTATCTGTACTTGGAAGAAAAGGGTAGCAACAACAGTACCGGAAGCATCGCCACATAGGCGATAACTCCGATAACCATATAAAGATATGTAAACACGGAAAATGTGCCTATAAGCTTGCGCTCTCCTCAGGTGTCTCTTCCTCTTTTTTCTCTTCAAACTGAGATTCAAGATACAAGATTCTTCCACAGTGAGGACATGAAGTGATCTCTTCACCTTTGATTACATTTGCATAAGTGTGGTCATTGATACGCATATAACATCCGTAACATGCCTGTTTACGTACAGGAACTACTGCTGTATTTTTTGCCCATCTTCTGATTTTTTCATAAAATACAATAATATTCTGATTCATCTCTGAAAGCAGTTTCTGTTTCTCTTCAAAAACTTTCAGACGTTCCTGCTCTATCTTTGCAACTTCTTCTTCTGTCTTTTGTTGTAAAGAACCGATCTCTTCCTGAAGCTTTTCGATATCCTCTTTTGCAGCTTCGATCAACTCTTTTTTCTGCTCTGCAACTTTTTCGAGACGCTCAATCTCTTCATTTGCAAAAGCTACCTGCTCTTTTGCAATCTCTTCTTCAAGCTGCAATGCCTTAAGTTCTCTCTCGCTTTTAATGGCAGCACTTTTCTGGTCGAAAGATTTTAGTTTTTCATTAAGTTCTGCAAGGTGAAGTTCATTTTTTTGACGTTTTTGTTCAATATCCGTCAACTCTTCTTCATATTGCTCTATTTTATCCTCTAAAGCTTTCTGATCCTGAAGTTTTGCATCCAATGCTGCTCTGACCTGTGCGATTTTAGGCTCATATGCATCTATCTTTTTATCGATCTCCTGCAGTGTTACGAGCTGTTTGATATATGGATTCATAGTCTGCTTATCCTTTTTTGATGTAGCGAAATGGGTTTTTAGAATTCGCGATTATACCATTTATACCTTTATTTTGCAACTCTTTTTGCAAAGAAGCTGCAAAATAGCGTTCACTCTCAAAATGTCCGATGTCAATCAACGCCTTTTTTTCCTCTTTTGCAGCAAGCGCTTCATGATATTTGATATCCCCTGTCAAGAGACAATCTGCTTTCAGTTCACCCAGCAAACTCGCCCCTGCTCCCGTACAAAGTGCCGCACTATTTATGTGCGCTGTCCCTTCTACCACACGTACCGGATCAAGTCCAAGTTTCTGTGCCACTTCTTCGGCAAAAAGTTTAAAAGGTTTATTTACGTGAAAATAGGCAAGATAACCATCCACCTCTTCCACAGAATAGCCCAGAACATTTTCCAGAACATAACGGTTCAAATGCGTCTGGTCATAGTTGGTGTGCATCGCAATAATCGAGATATCTTTTTTGATTGCTTTTCGGACAATATTGGAAGGATATTTGGCGAAATCAATCTGTTTCAACCCTTTGAAAATCAAAGGATGATGCACGATAAGCGCACTCCCCTCTTCCAAATCTTCCAGCATAGCTTCTTCTATATCCAGACTCAGATAGACATTACCGATCTCCTGTTCCAGATCTCCGAGAATCAATCCGCTGTTATCCCAGCTATCCTGTAACTCAAACGGACTGAGTTCATTTAAAAGATCAAGAAGCTGCTGTAGTTTCATCTTTGACTTCTTTCAGGCTCTCCCTGTACACCTCGGCACACCCCTTCGCCAGTTCACGTACTTTGAGGATATAATTTTGTCTCTCCGTAACCGAAATCGCTTTTCTGGCATCCAGTGTGTTAAATGTATGCGAAGCCAGCAGGCAGTAGTCATAAGCAGGCAGAGGTAGTTTCTCTTCCAGACAGCGTTTGCACTCATGCGCATAATCATCAAAATGTTGAAAAAGCATATCGGTATCGGCAACTTCAAAGTTATACTTACTGAACTCATACTCACTGCGTTTGTGCACATCGCCATAAGTTGTTACGCCATGTTCGTTTTCACTCCAGACGATATCATAAACACTATCTTTGTTTTGCAGATACATTGCCAGACGCTCTGTTCCATAAGTGATTTCCACTGCTACCGGATCACACGGGAAACCTCCCACCTGTTGAAAATAGGTAAACTGTGTCACTTCCATACCATCCAGCCACACTTCCCATCCAAGTCCCCAGGCACCCAGTGTCGGTGATTCCCAGTTATCTTCCACAAAACGAATATCATGATCTGCCAGATTCAAGCCCAAAGCTTCCAGACTTTTCAGATATAACTCCTGAATATTGTCAGGACTCGGCTGTATCACTACCTGAAACTGATAATAGGCTCCCAGACGATTCGGGTTTTCTCCGTAACGCCCGTCAGTCGGACGGCGACTCGGTGCAACATAGGCAGCCGACCATGGTGTCGGGTCAAGTGTTCTTAAAAATGTAGCATTATGAAATGTTCCCGCACCAGCCGGAATATCGTAAGGTTGTACAATTGCACACCCCTGATCCGCCCAATATGTTTGAAGTTTTAACAGCATCTGTGAAAAGTTTAAAGCTTTTGTTTCCTGACTCATGATATTCCTAATTCTTTATCTATTTTTTTCTGATCAAATCCACAGATCCAGCGACTGCCGACCAGTACAACCGGAACACCTCTGCACCCGTGATTTTCACAATCTTTGGCAGCTTTCTGATCTTTGGTTATGTCGATCTCCCGAAAGCGAATACCGTTTTTACGAAAATGTTGTTTCGCTACTGTACACCAATGACAGGTAGGAGAAGTAAAAAGTACTACACGTTTTTGCTTTTTCTTTTTCTCTTCACTCATAGTAAAACCTCCTGTATCTGATTTTTAAGAGACAAATTATAGTCTTAAAAGATTAATAAATCGTTATTTTTTAGAGTAATTTTCGATTGCCTGATTCCACATCATTTTGTATTTACGACGTGTAAACTCAAGCTCTTCCTGAAGATCATGAATCTCTTTTTTCAGAAGTTCAAGCAGTTCTCTGTCTTCTGTATAGAGTTTTTGTACCGTTAAGAGAGACTCTTTTAAAAAATCTTTCTCTTCTTTGAGCTGTTTAATCTGTTCATCTTTTGAAAGAAGTATCTCTTCATGAAGTTGAAGAATATTCTGAAAACTCTCTTTGACAAAATCGGCAGTTACAAGTGGAAGAAATTTCTCTTTGGTATCAAGGTCTAAATCCTCAATCAGTGCATCCTTGAGTTCTTCTTCCCACTCTAAAGCCATTTTTACAACCTGACCTCAATATCAGCAGAGTCACTCTCTACCTTTTTCGCTTTTAAAATACGATCCTCTTCCAACTTGATTTTCAAATCATCATCTTCAAGTGCCAGTATCTGCATCGCCAGATATGCTGCATTGACAGCACCGGCTTTGCCCATAGCAACTGTTGCAACAGGCATACCCGCAGGCATCTGTACGGTAGAGAGCATGGCATCCATACCATCCATCGCCCCACCCTTCATAGGAATACCGATAACAGGTTTGATAGTAATCGCAGCTATTGCCCCGGCAAGGTGTGCAGCCATACCCGCAGCGGCAATAAATACACGGGCACCTTTCTCTTCCGCTTCTTTGATATAAGAATGCGTTCTTTGAGGACTTCTGTGCGCAGAAGAGATAATCATCTCATGTAAAACACCAAATTTTTCAAGAGTATTTGCACACTCTTTGACTATTTCATAATCACTTTTACTACCAAGAATAATCGAAACAAATTTCACTAAAAACTCCTAAACTTATTACCATACAGTAACACTATTTAAAAGATTTTAGCAAATTTGTGCTTGAAATTCCGGTA
>CAZYZD010000013.1:0-35527 GCA_964651755.1 uncultured Sulfurospirillum sp.
AAGCTTTTGGTATGGATCCAATCGAAGAAGCAGAAGATATCAGAATCTCTTTACGTTATAGATTCTAAGTTTGTTTTCATGAGGATTTTTTCCTCATGAAAATATTTTCAGTGATTATTTTTAGTTCGGTTTGCCTTTGACATTGACAAATTTTACTTTCCAGAGCAGACTTTTATGAAAGTTTGAATTACGCAGATCATTGTTTTCAAATTTTGCACCACCTAGTGCAGCATTTGAAAAGTTGCATTTGTCTATGTTTGCATCTATAAAATTTGTTGCCCATGCACGTGTATTGCTGAAGTCAATATGATGTAATTTTGCACTGACAAATTTACATCCTTTGATTGTTGCACCGGAGAAATTTGCATCGCTAAGATCTGTATTAGAAAAATTTATTTTTCGTGCATCCATGCCGCTGAAATTTGCTCCTGAAAGATTGGATTCACTGAGATCCACTCTTATTAAATCAAAATTTCGTAAATCCGCACCGCTTAAATCGCACATTTTACATTCATGCTCCTTCTTTAATTCTTCAAGGTCTTCTGTACTATAACTATAAAGAAATGAGATAAGACATATAAGAGTACCGAATAGTTTCATTGTTTGATGCCCTTTATTTTTTCAAGAAATTCATTTGCTTCACCACTTCCTTCAAACTTTGTAATTAATTTTCCTTCAGGTGATATAAAGAAAAAAGTAGGTACTCCAACAAACTTAAATCCAGCCGGTAATCTGTTCTTATCTTTGGTAATATCAAAGGCAAGAAGTTTAAAATGCTGCTTCATATAGGCTTGCAATTGAGGATCTTTAAATACAACTTCCTTCATATAACCACATTCCGGGCACCATGAAGCGTGGTACATCATAAGAATAGGCTTATGTTCTTTCTTCGCTTCCTTCATCGTTTTATTAAACTCATTTGACCATTCAAGTGAATGTGCAGATAAAATAATTACAATGGACAACAAACTTAATATTTTATTCATAATCTCACCTTATATATAAATAAATTTTATGCTATAATTGAATACGATTATATCATAAAATTTGTTGAAAAATTGTGAAAACTTATATTAAAAACTGCAAAATAAGTGCTTTTTTATAAAGTGTAACTTTCGTTTTTTTTATATATTGTTAAGAAAATGTAAGTATAATTGTACGTTGATTTAACTTATTTAAAGGAGGAAAGATGTTGAAAAAAAGAAAATCGCGTCCGACCGATGCTTCTTCTCAAAAAGACTCAAATTCTGTATCTGCAGTAGAACAGAATGACAGAAGAAATTTTTTCAAAAAGACACTGACATATTCGGTAGGTGCTTTGGCAGCTGCAAATGTATTATCACCTGTAAAAATGAGAGCGGATGATCCTGCTATCATGGAAGAAAAACCCTGGGGAACAACTTTAGGCGACCCTGTTACTAAAAATCGTTACGGTATTCCATCTGCTTATGAACATAATAACATCAGAAGAAATATGCAATTGCTTTCTTCAGGAAACTGGCAGGCGTCTATTGCGATGTGTCCTATTCATGAATCGGAAGGCATTATTACGCCAAACGGTCTTTTCTTCAGTCGTGCACATGGTGGTGTTGCGCATATCGATCCAAATGAACATCGTTTGATGATTCATGGACTTGTTGAAAAAACACTGGTACTTACGATGGATCAGCTAAAGCGTTATCCAAGTGTGAGCAGAATTCACTTTATTGAGTGTCCTGCAAATGGTGGACCTGAGTGGAGAGGACCACAGTTTAACTCTATTCAGTTTGCTAAAGGTATGATGAGTTGTGCACAGTGGACAGGTGTTTATATCAAAGATATTTTAAAAGATTTAGGTCTGAAACCAAATGCAAGATGGATGCTGGCTGAAGGTGCGGACAATTCTCATATGGGAAGAACAATCCCAATCGATAAAGTACTTGATGATGCAATGATTGTCTGGGGACAGAATGGAGAAGCACTCAGACCAGAGCAGGGATATCCTATCAGACTTCTTGTTCCGGGATGGGAAGGAAATCTTTGTGTAAAATGGCTGTGTAGACTTGAATTCGCAAGTGAGCCTTTCTATGCAAAAGAAGAGACAGCGAAATATACTGCGCTTAAACCAAGCGGTAAAGCAATTCAACATTTTTATGCCAATGAAGTAAATTCTGTTATTACATCACCGTGTCCTGAAAAACCATGGACAGACCTTAAAAAAGGTGATATTGTAGAGATAGAAGGTCTTGCATGGAGTGGACAAGGAACTATCGAAGGTGTTGATATCTCCTTTGATGGTGGAAAAAACTGGGTAGAAGCAAGTCTGAAAGGATTGGTATTGCCAAAAGCATGGACAAGGTTTAGCTATGTTTACAAGTATGAAGGAAAACCTTTGCTCCTGTCAAGCAGGGCACGTGACGATGCCGGACATATTCAGCCAACAGTAAAACATGAAAGAGAAGTGATGGGTGTAGAATCTGTTTACCACAGAAATGGTATCCACACATGGGAAGTAACAGAAAAAGGAGAGGTGAATAATGTTCAAGTCTTATCGTAAACTATTAGTATCCGGCTTGTTGGTTAGTGCAGCTGTTACAGCACTTTTCGCTGCTGATACAGGCGCATCGAAAAAATATGAAAATGGTAAAGCAGTCATTGACGGTGGTGTGACATATCCTGTAAAAAATGCAAAAACCGGTCCTTATTATGTCAATGAAAAAGCACATAGTTTGACAATCAATAATGGCAGACCGGCAACTCCAAATGAGATCAAAGCATGGGATATAGATGTCATGCCTGACGGCACAGGACTTCCTGAAGGACATGGTACTGTAGAAGAGGGTGATGAATTGTATGAAGCGAAATGTGCTTCATGTCACGGAGACTTTGGTTCAGGGGGTGGTGGATATCCAGCTCTTTCCAAAGGAAACGCTTATGAAAATCTTGAAACATTAAAGTATCAAAGAACAGACCCTGATTCAGACGGACCTATTCGTGTTTTTGGTAACTATTGGCCTTATGTCAGTACACTTTGGTGGTATATTAAAACAGGTATGCCTCATCCGGCACCACTCAGTTTGACTGATGATGAAGTATATGCGATTACTGCATATATTATTGCGATTAATGAATTGAAAATTGATGGTGAAGAGTTGGATGATGACTATGATTTAGACAGAGAAAAACTCTTGAAACTTGTAATGCCTAACAAAGATGGTTTTGAGCCGAAGATTGACGGTAAAGATGGTCTTGAAAATGTACGTAAGTATTTTAATGACTATAAAAACTATGGTAACGGCACAAGGTGTATGAAAGATTGTTTTGAAGGCGAGCCGAAACTTGCAAGAATTACAATCGAAATGAAAGATTTTCTCCCTCCTATGTCTGTGAAAAAAGATTTACCGAAAAATCCATGTTGGATAGCCAGCTGTGATGTAGAGGCAAGTGCAGGTGGAAACGCAAATGCCGAAGGTAAAAAAGTTTATGATGCAAGTTGTGCGGTTTGCCATGGAAATGATTCTATGGGTGCGCCGGATATTGGAAATAAAGAAGCATGGGATAAAGTGATGAAACAGGGCATGGATACTGTTATGAAAAATGCCATTGAAGGTAAAAATGCAATGCCTCCACGTGGTGGTACATCACTTTCAGATGATAAAATCAAGGCAGCAATTGAGTATATGCTGAGTAAAAGTAAGTAATACACGATTACTTCACTTTGTACAGTTAAACTTAATAGTTAAAAAAAAGTAATATTATAAAGAGAGCAAAATCTCTCTTTATAATCGTGATATAAGAATATTTATAAAAAGGAATACACAATGGAAAGAAGAAAGTTTTTAGGTTTTGGTCTTGCTGCAATGGCTGCACTGCCTGCAATGGTAAGCGCAAGAGATATGAGAAAAGAGAAGCCTGATACATGGACTGCTCACAATGTAAAAGATGCTATTGAAAAACTGTATGGAACGATTACCCCAGAAGCTAAAGGTGTAAAAGTAAAAACACCGAAAGTTGCAAGTAACGGTGGTCAAATTCCTGTAACTATCAAATCTGATATTGATGCAAAAACTGTTGCTGTTTTCCAGGATGCAAACCCTGAAAGTACAGTAGCTGTATTTGATATGCCAGAAGGGCAGCCTGTAGATTTTTCATTTAAAATCAAAATGAAAAAGTCCGGTACAATTACTGCGATTGTTGAAGGCAGAGACGGTAAATACTATAAAGGCACACAAACTCTCGAAGTTGCTCTTGGTGGATGTGAAGGTTAATCCTTACACAAATAACGATTAAAGAATATATAGAATAAAGGAATTACAAATGAAATTAAAAGCAAAAGCAAAAGGTGATCTTGTACAAGTCAAAGCGATGATCAAACATAATATGTTGACATACGATCAGGCAAAAAAGAAAGGTAAAGAAGCAAACTTTATTACACACATAACAGGAAAAGCAAACGGTAAAGTAGTATTTGATATGTCAACAAGCCAGTTCCTGTCTAAAAACCCGCTGATAAAATTTAAATTCAAAGGTGCCAAAAAAGGTGATGAATTTGAATTGTCATGGGTTGACCTTAAAGGCAACACAAAAGCTAAGAAAGTCAAAATCAAGTAATAATTACTATAACTTATTTGTTCCGGTCTTTTTTCCGGAACAAATTTCTGCACTGCTACACACAAAAAAACTCTTTTTTATAGCAAACTACATAAATGGAGTCTCATGATATTTCAAAATATAAAGCCCGGTGATGATATAAGAAAAATTGTTAAATCTGCATTTGATTTGGAATTGGATATTTCCGGCGAATGGGGATACGATCAGGCAAATGCACTGAAAATACATAGTTTTGAAGGTGAACTGTTTCAGTTTGAACATGCACTTGCATCAATGCGGGCATATATAGAGATGAATATGACGGTTGATGAAACAAAACGTTACGGTGCAATAAATGTGAATGAAATAAAGCGTGAAGTTATAAGAGAAAATAATAAAGTTTATGATAAAATTACCTATGAGATAAGTGCTATGCCGGAAAAAATGTATGAAGTATTCATCGCAGAGTACAAAGAGAAATATGAATCTCCTGATTTCGATATACAAGAGCACTTTGAGAAAAGAAAAGAAGCAACAATTGTATTGCAGAAAGTTTTTTGGTTTGATATATCAGACACAATTTAATCAACTAAATAATAAAAAATAAGAGAGGAACACCTATGAAAAAGTTAGTACTGACTATTATGGTTATAGCAGGTTTTGCTATGAGTGCATGTTCAGAACAGCCGAAGTCATCAGAAAGTGCAGGAAAAGCAGCTGAGACAGTAAAGACAGCAGCAGCTGAAACAACGCAAAAAGTGAAAGAGACAGCAAAAGAAGCGGCACAGACAGTAAAAGAGGCAGCAAAAACGGCTGCTACTGAAGTCAAAGAAAAGGCAGAAAAAGCCGTTACACCTGCTGATTCAGAAGATATTTATGTTTATACGGCAGATAACAGCGATGGTAAGATTACACCAAAGACGATTGAAGATGCATTTGTGAAAGTTGGTTTTTATATGTCAGCAAATAATGACATGAACTATCCATATAAAAGAGATTTTAACAACACATACTATGATGTCTATAATCTTGCAGCTTTTTATAGTAAAGATGTAGTGGCGGATTTTATTCAAGAGTATCCAAAGATTGGTCTTTTTGCACCACTTAGTATGTCAATCTATACCAAAAAAGGTGATAAGACAATTACTCTTGCAACAATCACTCCTAAAAGAATTGCAGAGATTACAGGTATACCTGCAGATCACAAAGGTTTTGCCAAACTTGATGCGTTATTGAAGAAAGCATTTAAAGAAGCAATGCCAAATGGTAAGTTTGTGACTCTTCCTAACAAAAAAATTGATATAAAAGAGCCTTTGATTGCAGAATTTACTTTTGAGATGGGTGAAGAGTGGGAAGATCAAAAAGAAGATTTTGAAAATGACTTTGAAAGTGCACTCTCTCCAAACGGTTTTGCAATGCCTGCATTTAATGAGATCAGTGATGAGATCGACGATATAGGATACGATTTTTACGAAACATACTCTATTTGTAAAATTCCTGTAATCTATACAGTTTCAAAAGATCATCCTGAAGCGGGAGCATATGCGCCTTGTTCATTGTATGTTTATAAAAAAGAGGGTGAAAACAGTGTACATATGGGATTTCCAACGGTATATAACTGGATGCACTCAATGGGTATAGATGATGAAGAGTCTAAAAAAATATTGATTGATGCGCAGAAAAAGTTTGAAAATATCTTAAAAGAACTTACTGCAAAATAATTAAGAGTAGAGGTAGACTTTATCGTTTTGAGAAAGTTTACCTCCTTTGATTACTTTTGCAAAGACACCTCTGTCTTGAGATAATAATTTTGGCAGTTTTTTATCTATTTTTGAAAGATGATTACAGAGCGTACAGTTTTGTACTATTTCAAGGATAACCTCTCCTGCCTGAAGTTTATCTCCGGGATTTAACAAGTCTAAATTATAATCAATAACTATATTTTCACCAAGTGAACCATGCTCCATAAATATATTTTCCTCTTTTGCCATAAGATATGCTTTAGTAGATGTGATCAATACAGAACGATCTATGTTTTTACCATAATGTTTGTCTTCAAGAACACCAGATTTATCCATTTTTAAAGAGGTTTTATAGAGTGTATCGGAATTGTGATTTGTTATGAAAAGTGACAAAATATGGGCTATAGCTTGTGGCAAAGGTCTATCCTTGGTAAATTTATAAATGATTTTAGCACTTTTTGATTAGTGTAAAATAAATCACTGGCAATTATGATAAAATATAATATTAAAACAAAGGAGAAATAGTGAAAAAAGTTATATATGGTTTGTTTGTTTTTCTGTTGTCAGCAGGACTTTTAAAAGCGATGGAGCTTGGGAAGTACGGAAATTTTAAATTTGAGAAAATTGCTAGCAATGTGTATGTTATGCATGGTCCGGTTGTAGAGCCAAATGAAGAGAATGAAGGCTTTATGAATAACCCTGCAATCATTGAAGGTGAAAATGGCTTGATTGTTGTAGATCCTGGCGGAAATTACAATGTCGGTAAAAAAATCCTTGCAGAGATAGAGAAGGTAAGTAAAAAGCCGATTCTTGCAACAATAAATACACATAAACACGGTGACCACTGGTTTGCGAATAAAGCACTTTTGGAAAAGTACCCTAAATTAAAAATCTATGCACATGAACAGATGATCAAAGAGGTAAAAGAAGGCGAAGCCGAGAAGTGGTATAACATTCTTGATCGACTGACAAAAAATCTTAAAGGTACAAATAATGAATTTCCCTATCCAAATATTGCACTTAAAGATGGTGCTATGATAGAGATTGATAGTCAAAAATTTAAAGTATTTCATCCTAAGCGTACACATACCGATACTGATTTGGTGATTATTCATAAAAACTCTAAAACGCTTTTTCTGGGAGATAATGTCATGAAAGGACGGTTCGGTGCATTTGATGCCTCATCAAGCGTTTTTGGCAATATCGCCCTTCTTGAAAAGTTGAAAAAAGAGACTGATTATAAACTTTATATTCCCGGACATGGCATATCCGGTAAGAAAAATGAAACGATCGATCCCTATTTATACTATTTGAAAACAATAGCCAAATGGTCTAAAAAAGCGTATGATGATGATTTAGAAGCTTACGAAGTCGAGCCTTATGCATTAAAAGAACTCAAAGCTTATGAAAAATGGGATGGTTTTAAATATGCGATAGGCAGACATATGATGAAAGCTTATGACGAAGTAGCAATGGCAGATGAAGAATAACTTGCAGCTTTATACCAAAGCTGCTTTTTTTGTTCTATCTGTTTTGACAGTAGTGTGCGGATTTTGATGTTTATGTTCAAGATAGCGTTTGACATCATGATGGATATAGCCATTTTCATCCACTAGCAAGAGATGCTCTTTATTGAGTTTGGATATATCAGACAAGCCCATGACTGCAAGAATAGTTTTAATACTTTTTAACAGATTTTTATGGTAGTTCTCGACCATTTGTGCATATTTATGTACAATGTATGCTTTGCGCTTGGTTTTATCCTGCGTTGCAAGTCCGACAGGACACTGGTGTTTCCCTGTCCCTGAGCAAACCTTTGCACGAATACATCCGGCACTCATCATAAAGCCGCGACCGATGGCTACCATATCAGCTCCAAGAGCAAGCAAAATAACAACATTGTCAGGCGTTAGTACTTTACCGCTGGCAATTAGTTTTATTTTTGAGCGTACGCCTTCTGCTCTTAAGATTTCATCAGCAAGATAGATTGCATCTTTGATAGGTAAACCTATACGTTCCATCAGTTCAACAGGTGCTGTTGCACTTCCTCCTTCACCTCCATCTATTGTTATAAAGTCAGGAATAGTTTTGCCAAGCTGGAGTCGTTTTTTAATCTCTTTGGCAATGGGCACAAAACCCTCTTTGTCAGAAATGATAATTTTGAAACCAACCGGTTTACCACTAAGATTTTGCAGTTGTTCGATAAAGTCGAAAAGTTCTTCAATACTATTCGCATAGGGAAAACGGTTGGGAGAAAAAAGGTCCTGATATGCTTTGACACCACGATAGTAGGCAATCGCTTCAGTGACTTTGTTACCGGTGAGTTTACCACCTGTTTGTTTTGCACCTTGTGCCAGTTTGATTTCAGTCATTTTGCAAAAACGCATTGCTTTTTGGTAGCGTATTGGATCAAAATTTCCATTGTCATCTCTGACACCGTAGAGACCTGAACCGATTTGTAGAATGATATCGGCAATATCATGAGGTGTGTTTTCTGGAAAGTTTTCCAGGGAGGCATCCCAATTAATACGATAGAAACACATTTTGGTACGATCAAAATTGTAGGTATCTTCCATACCTCGTGTAAGTACAAGAGGTTTTAAAGCTGTAATTGCGAAGGCTGTATTAAATAAAAAACGTAATATTTTAAAAAAGTGAATTTGGATAGATGTCAGGGAAACAGTTTCCATGTACCTTTGATCATAAGAACGATGAGTAACAAGGAAATTTGTTGTCAAGCCTCCTTCTCCGGTATTGATAGGAAATTTTCCGCGATGTGCACCGATAGTAAATGCTTGTGTTCCTTCCGGTGAGATAGCACCGTCGCTCATTGCACTTCGGCATATAATGGATTTAGAAATGAATGGATGTTGTCGTTTTGCGCCAAAAACAATAGAAAAATCATTACTGACTTCATGATCATTAAGTGGTGCAAAAGCATGTTTTAACATAAATTTCGGATTTTTCTGCGGATCACTTGGAGAAAAAGAGATATAGGTACTTTTATCGCGGGCAGCTTTATACACCCATTCTATCTTATCTCGGGAGTCGAAGATATCCTCATCTCCAAAATATTGTCTGAAAGGTTCTCTTACAGCTTCAAAAAAATAACGCATTCGTCCAATAATAGGATAATTAATCAGTAGTGTATGTTCTCTTTGAACCAGTCGGTCATAAAGATACCAGAAGCTTAATAGAATTACAAAGAGAAGAAGAGTTTGATATATCATGAGACAGACTTGCCTTTTTCAAGATATATCGGTAAATGCGCTTTTCCTTTTAGCCCACAGGATATGGAATATCCTGATGTACTTTATCGCATGCCTGAAGTACTTCATCCGGTAACAAAAGATCCAATGTCGCCAGTGTTGTATCTAGTTGTCCTGCCGAAGTAGCACCTACAATTGTTGATGCTACAAAATCAAACTGTTTAAACCAGGCTATAGCCATAGTTACAGGATGGAGATTGATACAGAAAGTTTATACCTGTATCATATGTTACGTTCAATATAACGGTATTTCATGAAATATCTTTCTTGAAAATCTTTTTGAGCTGGATATAAATGCGTTTTGCACGTCGTTTAAGCTCACCTTTGGGAAGATAAGTGGCTTTAAATTCTTTAATATATATCTTGAAATTTGCCGCTTTTTCTTTGACTGTAAGATAGACATCTGTGTTTTTTAACCATTCAATTTTTTTCATCGTAAAATTATATGCAGTATGAAACCAATTGATTTGCATGAGTTTGCTTTTTGAGACACGGAAAAGCCAGAAAGCAAATGCAGCAACAGGAATTTTGGAAAGATAAAGAAGTGTAGCAATTAGTACATTCCCTTGAATTGCCAGTACGCCTGCAACTAAACCAACAAATTCGACAACAATAAAAATAGATAAAAACAGAAGCAACAGAAGCCATGGCGGCAAGTGTTGTATTTTTGTTTCAATTTTTTGTAAAAGTTTAAGTCCATGAATATATTTGTATATCGGTTTGGCAATAGTTTCCCAAAATAGTTCTTCAAAAAGAATATAGCCAAAGACCAGTACAGTTAAAAGGATATGTACTAGTCGTTTTTGCATTTACAGTGCCTTCAGATTGATAACATCTACTAAAGAACCGGCTTCTAAGTCACCGCTTTCCTGTGAAACTTCCAAAAGACCTGTATTTCCGAGCATATTGGTTAAAATTGCACTTGAGCCACTCTTTTTCCCTGAAAAATCAACGGTGTATGTACCGTTTTCATAGTTAAGATTACAAGCAGCAAACTCTGTTTTTTTGCTTTTCTTTTTATAAGTTGTTTTGAGTACCGCTTTAACGTAGGGAAGTTCTGGTTTTTGGTTCATCATCATTTTGATCAGGGGAATTACATATAAGATAAATGTAACTGTTGAACTATAAGGAAATCCGGGAAGAGCAACAATGAATTTATTGCTAACTTTGACAATTTTGATATGCTGACCAGGCTTTAAGATAACTCCTTCAGTTATATAAAAAGCATCCAGATCTTTTAAAATATCTTTGACAAAGTCGTAATCACCTACACTTACACCGCCAGTCGTTACAAGGATATCATGATCTTCCAATGCCCCCAGTATTACTTTTTGAATACTCTCTTTATCATCTTTTGCCAAAGGTGTTCTGGTAGCTTTTGCACCTGCACGTCTTGTCAGTGCTTCCAGTGTGAACTGGTTGGAACTGTAGATTTGAGATGGGTTTTTCTGTTTTTCTCCTACATCCAAAATTTCGCTGCCGGTTGCAATGATAGCCACAGAAGGTTTTTTATAAACAGAGACTTGTGAAATATTGAGACTTGCAAGTACACCGATTTCTGCAAAATCTATTTTTGTACCTTTTGCTATAAGTACTTCTCCCTCTGTATAATTTTCTCCTACAGGACGGACACTGAATCCTTTGGGAACTTCTTCTTTAATAATAATTTCATTACCATCTATTTCAACATTTTCGATGGGGATTAGGGTATCACTTCCTTTTGTCATAAGTGATCCTGTGAAAGTTTTGACACAAAAACCACCCATTAGTTCTTCATCATTATATGTGCCTGCAGGGAGGTCGCCTAAAATTTGTATACGTCCCATACCCTGATCTTCAAATTTTATTGCATACCCATCCATGGCAGAAGTAGGGTATGCCGGAGAATTGTGATCGGCAATGATATCTTCACTTAAAATACGCCCCAAAGCCTGATTGATAAAAATACGTTCTGAAATTTTGGTAGATGTGCAACTTTGTTGCAGGTTCTTGATTGATTCTTCATAAGTAATGAATGCCATTTGTTTCCTCTTGATTATTGGGCTAAAAGTCCGCTGTTTGGCAGCGGTGTGGAGCGGTCATCCGCATAAATGCGTTCACCGTCGATAATGTCATATTTCCAGATAGGCGCTTTTGCTTTGAAATCTTCGACAAATTCATCGATCATCTCAAGAGCGACACGTCGCTTGGGCGAAAGTACGGCAGCAATATAAGAGCTTTCATGTACATAAACATTTCCTTCCGAGTGTGCCATTAAAAGCAAAGCCCCTCTCTTTTTTGCTTTTTCCTGCCAGGTTTCAAACCATGAGTTAAGCAATGGTTTATAAATATCAAAACTTAAACCGTCAATACCGTTCTCATCTCTGACAATGCCTACAAAATTGATGAAAGCGCCATAGTTCTGATCTTTATGGATTTGGTACCATTTGGTCAATATCTCTTCTACAGGAAGAGCATCTTTATAAAGTTCTAACATAATCAACCTCCGCAAACCGGTGGAAGCAGAGAAATTTTATCATTTTTGCTGATACTGAGATTGAGATTGGAAACAAGGCAGTCATTTACAGCAATAGCACTGTTTTTAAGCCACTCTTTGACTTCCGGATCATTTTCAAAATAGGTTTTAAGTTCGCTGAGATGTGTAATGTCTATTTCTATGGTTTCTTTCTGAATGGGTCCCAGAAATTCGATTTTTGCCATGTTGTTGTCCTTGCAAAATTTAATAAATCATATTATATTAGATATACCCTTTTTTTACCATTCTGAAACTTCTGGTACAGGGAAAGAGAGTATATTACAAGCCCTCAAGAATCAAGTCTATTGCCTCTTTTGCACCCGTTTGAAGTGCTATTGCGCCGGTTGGAACCTCTGTGTCTCTTGGATTGATACGAATCAGTGTTGCATTATATTGACGGGCAATTTGTTCTGAAAATATTCGTACAGTCGGTACTGCTGTGCCTGCACCAAATTCTAAAATTGTAATTTTATATTTTTTTTCTACTGTTTGATCGAGCCAACGTTGCAGTGCCATACTTTGCATATCTGTACGTGCAGGTATCCAGTTCCAGTCTCCGAACATAAGTATATTGGGTCTCATTATCGCACCGCAGTCGGGACATAACGGAAGAGAGGATGTGGTGCGAAATGTTTTGGTATTTATCTCAAAATAAAGATTTTCGGCAGGAGTAATTTTTTGGGAGCAGGGTTTTGTACACTGGAGGTGATTGATTGAGCCGTGGATTTCAACAATATTTGTATTTGCATATCCTGCTTTTTGAAAATGTCCATCTACATTGGAGGTAAAGACAAAGTATTTTCCCTTTTTCTGTTTTGCGAAATCAAGTAGTTTAAAAAAACCTTCATGGGGTTTTGTTTGCTTGTATAGCATATAGCGATGACCGTAAAATGCCCAGGCAAGTGCAGGATCTTCCTCAAACCAGCGTGGATTTGCCATCTCTTCAAAACGGTACCCCAAATCTTTAATAACCGGATATGCTTTCCAAAAACCTTCTATTCCCCGAAAATCAGGCAAGCCACTGTCTACTCCCATTCCCGCACCGGCAGTAATTAGGATTGCATCAGCTTTTTGTATTCTCTTTCTTGCTATTTCATACATAGAAAAATCTTATTTTTTATCTATATTTTACCATTAGATAAATGCAAAATACATTAATAGTTAAAAGTTTTATTTAATAATCCGATATGGTTTTTAGTATGTTTTAGAAGGAAAAGAGATGGCTCTGAGAGAACATGAATATAAACTTGACAGAGAGACAATTATTGTTTCCGAAACGGATAGAAAAGGAAAAATAATTTATGCAAATGATGCTTTTTGCAGGATATCAAAATACAGCAAAGATGAATTGATTGGGCGACCCCATAGTCTGCTGAGACATCCGGATATGCCTAAAGCAGCATTCGAAGAGTTATGGCAAACTGTCAAAAGCGGTAAAGTCTGGAATGGTGTTGTAAAAAACAGAACAAAAGATGGTGGCTATTACTGGGTGTATGCTACGGTTTATCCTTCCCAGACACCGGATGGTGCTGTTAAATATTTTTCTGTCAGGGTAAAACCAACAACCGAAGAGATTGAAATGGCTGAAGAGCTATATGCGACATTAACATAGAGATAAGGGGAATAAAGAATGATATTTGGGAAACGAAAACAGACAGAACAGTCAGAAAAAATTTTGGAATATCTGGGACAGATAGAGGGATATATCAAAAGAGACAGAAATGAATTTACGTTAAAAACAGATATTCATTTTTCTGAAGATATGCAAAAGATATATGACAAAATTGTTCATATAGGTAAGGTTCTTCAGGAAAAAAGCAGAGAAGATCAGGGGGTTAACGGTGAAATTCTTCTGGTTCTGGAAAAAATCTCTGACGGAAACTTGGGAGATCGTACCAAATTGCGGACATCTGACCCTTATACTCAATATGTCGCAACCTCTTTGAACAAGCTCTCAGATAAACTTCAAAAAGATTTTAATGACATGATTGCTGTTTTAAAAGAGTATGAACGGGGTATCTATATAAAATCTCTTGATGAGAGCCGGATGCGTGACGGAGAAATTAAAGAGTTGATTAAAGGAATAAACTCTTTAAGAGGTGCGGTAACAGTTATGTTAAGAGAAAATTTTAAACATGGTATTGAGCTGGAACGTGCTTCTGAGACGTTGATTGATAAGATGTATCATATTTTGGAGGCATCAGGGGAGCAGACAAAGATTTTACAGAGTGCTTCCGAAGAGATATCTCTGATTACCGAGAAAGTGCGGCAAAGTTCTGAAAATACCCAAAAGATGCAGCAGTCAAGTCTGAAAGTAAAAGATTCTGCTGCACAGGGCTTGAAATATACCAATAAAACAGTAAAAGCAATGGATGAAATCAATGAAGCAACCATTGCAATTAACGAAGCGATTGAAGTTATTGACCAGATTGCTTTTCAGACGAACATCTTATCTCTCAATGCTGCGGTTGAAGCTGCAACAGCCGGTGAAGCGGGAAAAGGGTTTGCTGTTGTTGCCAGTGAGGTGAGAAATCTTGCTGCCAGAAGTACAGAAGCTGCCAGAACGATCAAAGAGCTTGTGGTAAAGGCAACAGATAAAGCAAACGAAGGTAAAGAAATTTCTGACTACATGATTCGTGGTTATAAAGAGTTAAGTAAAGATATTGACGGTACGATTAATTTGATTGAAGATACTACTCAGTCTGTTCAGGAGCAAGTTGTCAGTATCAATGCATTGAAAAAGACTATTGATCTTCTCAATGAGCAGACAAACGGTTATATCTCCATCGCGCATGTAGCAAATGAAGTGAGTGTAAATGTCAGTGAAATTTCTAAAACAATTTCTAAGAATGTCAATATTACTGACTTTGAGGGTAAAGAGAACATTATTAAAGAGCAGCAGAAAATAGAAATGAAGGAAGAGGAAGTTGACTATGTATAATTCAGATTTAATGGATGAGAATGAAATCCAGCATAATGTAGATTATATTACGAAAAGCCATCTTAGAAATGTGATGCAACTGGCTGTTTTTACTACAAGCGGAAACAGATTATATGCTATCAATATTTCC
Organism: uncultured Sulfurospirillum sp.; assembly: GCA_964651755.1. GTDB lineage: Bacteria > Campylobacterota > Campylobacteria > Campylobacterales > QNZT01 > QNZT01. The sequence goes on from CAZYZD010000013.1 coordinate 15,167, forward strand.
AAGATACAGAGTTTTTTGATTCGGGAAGAGGTGGAAATACTACAGCCACCAACAGGAAATGAATATGTAATTGGCTTGATCGATATTCGGGGTGAAATTGTTTCTATCGTCAATTTTGACAAATGGATTGGTGATGAAACAAATGTGAAAGATCAGAGGATTATTATCGTATGCAACTATAACCAAAAGAAGATTGGTATTATGGTTAAAGATATTATCCGGATTGAGGAGAAACTAAGCAGTGAACTAAATGTTCCTGAAAGCAGGGATCCTAAAATCTCATATGTTACCCAGGTTCAGGAGAAAGACAATGATCCAAAGAAGAAGATGTGTATTGTTTTTGATGCTGAAAAGTTGTTATATGATGCAAATATTTCGGACGAAACCTCTAAAACAACCATTTATGATATCGATTCTTTTGATGTAACGCCGCCTGCTACACTGGAAATCAAAAGTGACAAACTTGTACTGGTCGCGGAAGATAGTCAAATAGTAATTGAAAAATTGAATGAATTTTTTACAAAACTCAATCTTCATTTTGAAGTTTATGAAAATGGAGAAGATCTTATTAACCGTATTATGTCACTTGATCCTCATGAAATTGGCTTAGTGATAACAGATATAGAGATGCCGATACGTAATGGATATCAGGTGATAAAATATATCAAGCAGGAAAGCGTGTATGGAAATGTACCGGTTCTTTCTCTGACAAGTATGACAAATCAGGGTGTAAAAGACAAAATTATGGAGCTAGGTGCACTAGATCTTGTGAATAAGTCAGATTTAAAACTTCTTTATAGTTATATCAAAGAGATTTTGGAAGGAGAATTACAATGCGCATAAAAAGACAAAGTTTATTTCTGGGAGTTTTTATATTGATGTCGTTTCTGGTTCTCCAGTCTCTGATCTTTTACCGGGTTGACTTTATGCGTACACATATGCATGAGGTTAAAAATTTTACAGATAAACTGGAAAATCTTCATACTAAAAAAGAGCTTCTTTCCAAAATGGCTTTTGAGCAAAAAGAAGCGGAATTGCTTCAAAAAATTGATAGCAATATCACGCTTATGAGTGATACTTTAAATGCCAATACACTGCTTTTTATTATATTGTTCATCAATATTATTATCAATCTTGCTTTGTACCTTTTTTCAAACAGAATTGTACACAATCTTCACCGTGTTCAAAGCGGGCTGGATTCTTTTTTCGCTTATTTACAGAGAAAAGGGGAAAAGGTTGAACAGATTACTGTGAAAGGCAATGATGAGTTTAAAGAGATAGCCAAAAATATAAATAACAGCATTACGACCATTGAGCAAAATCTGAAAAAAGATAAAGCAACAGTGACAGAAGTAGCGGAAATATCTGAAATTGCTAGTCGAGGAGATTTTTCACATAGAATTGATTCAGTAGCATCCAATCCGGAGATCAATCAGTTGAAACAAAGTTTGAATAAACTTTTTAAAGAGATGCAACACAATTTACATCAAATAGTAAAAACGCTTGTCTCTTATGAAAAAGGGGAGTTTCAAAATAAAATCAAAATTGCATCAGACGGGGAATTGAAACTGTTGATCAGTGGTGTAAATAGTTTGGGAGAGGCACTTGACAGTGCACATAACAAAATAGAAAACTCATTGAAAGATAAAAGTATACAGTTAAATGATTCTGCAGATAAATTGCAACATAATGTTAAAAACCTGTTTATGTCGATTAAAGTTGAAAACGACAATTCCCAGAAAGCGGCATCACAAATGTATGAGATGAAGCAGAAAATTCAGGAGACTACGCAAAAAGCGGAATTGATGAAAACAAATGCTAAAGAGACAACACAGATGGCAGAGCAGGGTGAAATACTTGCAGAAAAAACATTTCATACTATTCAAGATATCAATGTTGCGACTACAGAAATATCAGAGGCGATTTCCGCTATTGATGCGATAGCCTTTCAAACGAATATCCTCTCTCTCAATGCAGCAGTGGAAGCAGCGACAGCCGGAGAAGCAGGAAAAGGGTTTTCAGTAGTGGCACAAGAAGTGAGAAATTTGGCGGCTAAAAGTTCTGAAGCAGCCAGAACTATTAAAGAATTGGTAGAAAATACCCGTGAAAAAACATTGGAGAGTATGGAAGTTTCTGAAAACATGAAAGAGAGCTTTGTTCATGTGAATAACAAAATCCAAGAGACATTTCAAATGATAGAGAGCGTGGTTACAGAGGCAAATCATGAAGAGAAGATGGTTGAGAACATTACCCATCTGATTAAAGAGCTGCAGGCTATTTCTGTTAAAAACAGTGACGTTGCCAAAACTACTGATTCAATTTCCGGTGAAATATTGAGTATCGCCAGAGATTTGCAAGATGAGGTAGAAACTACCCAAAATAGAGTGGAGGTATAGATAAAATGTCACAGGAAATCAGAGACTTTTTTATGGAGGAAGCAGAAGAGTTATTTGATAATTTGCACTCTATTTTATTAAAAAATGAAGAAGCAGGTGAAATTTCTCCTGAAGAGGTAGATTCAATCTTCAGAGACATGCATACATTAAAAGGAGGAGCAGGATCTGTTGAATTGGTAAAGTTTTCAGCATATACCCACCATCTGGAAACTTTTATGGATATGATACGAAATGGTGAAATAGAATTAAATAGTGATATTATTGATTTTATTCTTGAAGGCGTAACTGTCATGCATGAGATTTTGGATGATGAGTATGCTGGAGAGTTGGATGAAGCAGAATATACTAAGAAATTACAACAGATTATTCAAGATATTGAACAGATTAAAAAAGGTAAAGCGCCTGCCCCTGTAAGTGAAGAAGAGAGTATTCGCAAAGAAAACAAGATAAAAGAAAAATCACAGATTTTCGGTGAAAATGCAGCTGAAATGATTGATCTTTTTGAAGAGCTTGAAGGAGAGATAGAGGCAGTTGCTGCAGGTGAGAGAGATTTAGATGATGCTGTCAGTGCAATTTTCAGAGCAATTCATACGATTAAAGGTGCATCACAGTTTTTGAATCTGAAATATTTTCCAACATATCTTCATGAAGTGGAGTCGCTTCTTGACAATGCAAGAAATGGAGATATCCCATACAATCTGGCATTTAACGATTTTATGTCAAAAGTTGTCGAACATGCCCAAAAGCTGATAGATCAGGAGTTAAATGATATTGTTAACCAAGAGAATTTTCATGAGGAACTGGAATCTCTTAAAGAGGAGATAGGGGAATTACTCTTTATTCTGGAAGAAGAGCAAGAGGAGGAGAAATCGAAAGAGGTTTTACCTTTTGAGTTATTTGACGAACACAATAGTGGAGAGACTGAAAAAGAAGAGGATAAAGTTTTAGCCTTTGAACTCTTTGATGAACCAAAAAAGGAAGCACCTCCTGCTTTTGAACTTTTTGATGAAGAAGAGTCTCTGCCTCAGCAAAAAACACCGACAGAGAGTACTAAGAAAGAGGTAAAAACAGTATCTACAGTTTCTAAAACTACACAAGCGCAAAAAGAAGAAAAGAAAAAAAAGAGTCTCTCCTTAAATAAAGCGGCATCGTCCACCTCGATTCGTGTTAATTTGGATAAAATTGATCAGTTGATGAACAGAGTAGGGGATTTGGTTATCACCAAAAGTATGTTGTTTCAGTTTACAGACTCTATCTCCGATGAAAACTTATATAAAGAGATTCATGAAAGATTGATTGATCTGGATCGGGATATTCGTGAATTACAAGAATCTGTGATGTCGGTACGTATGGTATCGATGGAGAGTGTTTATGCCAGACTTCCGAAGATGGTGCGTGATCTTGCCAAAAAATTGAATAAAAAAATAAAATTTGAACATTTAGGTGATTCTGTAGAGATAGATAAAATGATGGTTGAAGGCTTAATGGATCCTTTGACACATATTATTCGTAACTCTTTGGATCATGGAATTGAAAAACCGGAAGAGCGATATAAAAAAGGAAAACCGGAACTAGGCAAATTGACAATTTCAGCCGAGCAGGAGAGTGGGAATATTATTATCTCTATTCGTGATGATGGCGCAGGTATCAATGTTGAAAAAGTTATTAATAAAGCTTTGGAAAATGGAGCTATCACAGAAGATGAACTTTCCCGTATGAATGAACAGGATAAACTGATGCTCATTTTTCATCCTGGTCTTTCTACAGCAGACTCTTTGACCGATGTTTCCGGACGCGGTGTCGGTATGGATGTTGTGATGAACAATATCAACTCCCTTGGAGGGCATATTCGTGTGTTTAGCAAAAAAGACAAGGGAACACATATTCAGATTATCTTGCCTCTGACACTGGCGATTCTGGATGGTTTGAATGTTCTGATTGGAGATAAAAAGTTTATTTTGCCGCTCAATGCGATTGTAGAGTCTCTGCAGCCAAAAGCACATATGATCAAACATATTGGTGAAAGCAAAAAAGAGATTTTAATGCTTCGACGGGAATTTATTCCTATTGTTAGATTGTATAAATTTTTCAATATTGAACCGTCATATGAGAATCTTGAAGATGGTATGCTGATAGTGATTAAAACAGCAAGTAGTAAAGTAGCGCTTTTTATAGATGATTTTTTAAATCAGGAGCAGATTGTTGTGAAATCATTGGAAAAGAATTATAAAAAAATTCAGGGAATTGGTGCCGCTACAATACGTGGTGATGGAAGTATCGGTTTGATTCTGGATGTTGGTGGTATTGTAGAGATGCATAAAGGGGGCAGATAAGATGGAATATGTAGTGTTTAAACTCAATCAGGAGAATTATACCATTCCTCTTGAAAAAATTAAAGAGATACTTGTCTATTCACAAGTCATCATAACAGAGCTTTTTGCGGAAGAACCATGGATTAAAGGTTTGATCAATTTAAGAGGGGAGGTTATCCCTATTGTAGATTTAAGGGTACTTTTTAACATTCATAACAGAGGCATAGGAGAGAATACTGTTATTATTGTGATTAAAACTCAGGAAAATAAACTTATAGGCATTATTGTCGATAATATAGAATCAATTTTAGAACTGGATAGACAGATGATTGTACCTGCTCCTGAAATGGGAGTAAGTATCGATCCAAAATATATTGATGGATTGATTAAGTTAAATAATGAACATATGACAATATTGCTTAATATTGATGCAGTATTAAAACTTGAAGAACCAGCATAGAATAGGAGTAAATAATGAAAATATTGGTAGTAGATGACAGCAGTACAATGAGACGTGTATTGAAAATGGGGATTCATAAAGCATTGACTGATCAGAGTCCGATTGTTTTGGAAGCAGAGAACGGGCAGGAAGGATTGGATGTCTTGCATAAAAATACTGATATTGATTATGTCTTTCTGGATGTCAATATGCCTGTAATGAAAGGAGATGAAATGCTCCGCATTATGCGAAATGATCCTGCTATAAAGCATATTAAAGTGATTATGCAAACTACAGAAGGGGTACGTTCAAAAGTAGCGGAATTAACAAAGATGGGTATTTCCGGTTATCTTTTGAAACCTTATACACAGGATATTATCTTGCAGTTGATGAAAAAACTGATGGAACGTGAAACTGCAAAAGCATAAATAAAGAAGCATCATGAAAACAAAACAACTTGATACAATTTTAATTGTTGATGATCTTCGTACCAATCGTATGGTGATGAAAAAAGCCCTTGAAAATGAAAACTATACTTTTATCGAGGCAAGCAATGGACAGGAAGCTATTGAGTTGGCTATAGAGCATCAGCCAAATGTAATTATCATGGATGGTTTGATGCCTGTAATGGATGGTTTTGAAGCAGTACAGATACTTCGTTCACTTGAAGCTTTTAAACGTGTGCCTATTTTAATGATTTCATCACTTTCAGATGAGGCGAGTAAACTTAAAGCGATAGAGTCGGGGGTAAATGATTTTATTTCCAAGCCATTTGAAAAAATGGAACTTATATTGCGTTGTCGTTCTTATATGGATATTGCGCATACGAATAGCCGTTATGTTCTTACAACTAAAGATCCTCATACAAAAATGCCAAATCAGGTTGCATTGCGTCAAAGTCTCTCTTCCCGTGAAGATGCCACAATTGTTTTGATGAGGATAGATCATTTCCGTTCAGTAGATGCTTTTTACGGAGAAGCATATGCGAGGATGCTGGAAAAAGAGTTTGTAAAATACTTGGTATCTTATTTTCACAGTCTTGATTTGATGGTATTGTGTTACCATACTGCACCGGGAGAGTTTGTAACACTTTTTGATGATTTTAACCGGGATATGGGACATATAGATTTGCATCAGTTTTGTAAAATGCTTCATGAACATATTCAATCTTATGAAATCGAACTGGATAAATTCTCCTATGACGTGAGTGCGACAATCTGCTTTGCCAGTGGTAGTGAAAACTTATATGAAGATGCAAGTTTTGCTATGGATTGGGTAATAGAACAGAAAAAGACATATGTTATTATGAATGAAGTAATTGATAAGCTCAAGGAAGAGACAAAAGAGAATATCAATAAAGTCCATATGGTTAAAAAGGCGATTGAAGAAGATAGAATAGTTCCCTATTTTCAACCTATTTATGACAATACAGTCGGTGAAATAACAAAATATGAAACCTTAGTCAGACTGGTTCAGGAAGATGGAAAGGTACTTTCTCCTTTCTTCTTTTTGGATGCTGCAAAAAATGGTAATTACTATCTTCAAATCACTATGATAATGCTTGAAAAAGTTTTTGCAATTTTCAAATATGTAGATTCTGAGGTAACTATCAATCTTTCTTATATAGATATGGCAAGTCAGCAAGTTAATGAAAAACTTTTCAAATTACTTAGAGATAATCCGGATACGGCTAAACGTGTTACGTTGGAATTACTGGAAGATGAAGCTATTGAAAATGATACTATTTTTGAAGAGTTTATTGCCAAAGTGCGTGAATATGGTGTAAAAATTGCAATTGATGATTTTGGCAGCGGCTATTCCAATTTCCAGCGGATTATGAGGATTAACCCGGATTTTGTCAAAATTGATGGTAGTATTATCAAAAATATTGCAACTAATGAAAAAAGTCAGGTACTTACAAGTGTAATTCATACCTTTTCCCGTTCTTTAAATATCAAGACGATTGCCGAATTTGTCAGCAGTGAAGAAATTTTGAGAAAGGTACAGGAAATAGGTATTGATTATGCACAGGGCTATTTTATTGCAGAGCCTCATGATAAATTGGTGACACTTCAGTCACATCCTGTATTGTTTCATCCAAATTTATGCGAATTAACACTTCAAAGCTAAAACAATAACCATAAAATCCGATTTTAGTTAAAGATGCTATCTGAGAATAGCTTTTGACTAAAAAGGATTTTTCATATGAAGTTTTTAGACGAACTGAACTTTTCAAAAAAATTGTATGTATTGCTATTTGTGCCTACTTTTACATTAATTATATACTCTTTGATAACAATTTACGGAACCTATAGTGATGCGAAAGAGCATAAAAAGGTAAAAGAGCTTTCCGAACTCTCTGTAAAGATTTCCAATGTTGTGCATGAAACCCAGAAAGAGCGCGGTATGAGTGCAGGTTTTCTTAGCAGTAGAGGTGCCAAGTTTAAAGATCAGCTTCTTAAACAGCGGCAGCTTACAGATAAACAAGTACATAAAATGTTCACTTTTGTAGAACAGCTCGATCTTGACCATTTTCAGACACAATTTTCCCAGAAACTTGAAAAATCACTTGAACAGGTAAAAACACTTGGTCGTATGAGAAAAGAGGTAGATGGATTTTCCATAACACCTAAAGAGATGATTGCTATGTACACAAATATGAATACTTCACTTTTGGATAGTATTGCAATGATTGTGAATGTCTCCAGTGATATCAAAGTAAGCAATGAGATAAACGGGTACTTGAATTTTTTACAGGCAAAAGAGCGTATGGGTATTGAGCGTGCTGTTGGTACGGGTGCTTTGGCAAAAGGAAGCTTTGATGATGGAATGCAAGTCTATTTTATAAAACTCATTGCACAGCAGGAAGCTTTTTTGAAAAATTTTCACTATTATGCCCCTGTATCTATTATTAGACAATATCAAAAAATTTATACGGATGCTGTTGTGCAAAGTGTTTCCAATATGGAAAAAAAGCTAATGAATGCGGATGGAGCGGAGCATTTTGATATTCCTGCGCAACAATGGTTTGATAATATCACTTATAAAATCAACAAATTTAAAGAGGTGGAAAATTTTCAATCGAAACATTTAATTGTGACTGCAGAGGCATTATATGAGCACACACTGTATAAACTAACATTATTGCTTTTTGGCATTGTTGCGATCTTTTTGCTTGTTGGTGTGTTGACACTGGTGATTACAAAAAGACTTTCCGAACAGGTAGCGAAACTGCAACAGGGATTGAAATTTTTTCTTTCGTATGTGGCAAGAGAGAAAGATTATATCAAACCTATGCAAGTAGATGGTCAAGATGAATTTGCTCAGATGACAAGAATGATTAACGCACAAATTGAGAAGATTACAAAAATTATAGAACAGGATAAAAAAGTAGTGAGTGAAATTGAAGATGTTGTTAAAAAAGTAAATAACGGCTTCTTTGGGAACTCTGTCAAGGAATCCGGGGCTTCTGTTGAAGTGGAACATTTACGTAACTCTTTAAATGAAATGCTTGTTTCAACAAAAGAGAAATTTGCCGAATTGATTCATCTTTTGAACAATTTTAGTCAGGGAAAATTTGACTATGAAATTCACCATCAAAAAGTACGAGGATTAAACGGGGATTTTGGAGCAGTAGTTACATCCGCAAAGTTACTTGGTGACAATATCTCAGAACTCTTTGCCGTCATACAAAACTCCGGTGGACGTTTGACGGACAATACAAAAATTTTGTCAAAATCTTCTACGAACCTTACCAATGCTGCAAACAGACAATATGAAGCTTTGGGTAATATGACAAATGTATTACAACATATGCAAGAGACAACCAAAGCAAGTATTCAGGATATAAGAGAGTCTGCTTCGATGGCAGATAAACTGACACATACTTCGGATCAAGGACTGGTATTGGCTACAAAGACTGCTGCAGCAGCCGATGAAATCAATGAAAAGGTTGAAGCGATTGATGCTGCCATTGAGATTATTGATCAGATTGCTTTTCAGACCAATATTCTTTCTCTCAATGCTGCTGTTGAAGCTGCAACTGCTGGAGATGCGGGTAAAGGGTTCTCTGTTGTAGCACAGGAAGTCAGAAATCTGGCAACGAAGAGTGCGGAGGCTGCGGCTGAAATCAAATTGCTTGTAGAGAGTGCAAAAGTAAAATCCACTGAAGGTAAAGTGATTAGTGAAGAGATGATCAAAGGGTATCATAATCTCAAAAACGAGATCAATACTACCAAAAATGTTATTGAAAAAGTTGAATATAAAAGTGTTATTCAGGAAAAGGATATGTCGGAGATAGATAGTGCTGTTGAAAAGATGAAACTTGTGGTTTCTGAAAATGTAGATATAGCAGCTAATATTGAAAATCTATCCAAGGATATTACAACACTTTCTACAAATCTTTTTCATATTGTATCGACTGCATCATTTAAAGAAGAGATTAGAGACCAGGTGTGTGATGTTAAATTAAATGAAATGATTGCACAGATGAAACATAAACACCTTATGTTTAAGGCGAAAATACTGGAAAAACTAGAAGATAAAATGCGTTTTGATGTTACCTCTACAAGTGATTGTGATTTGGGCAGGTGGATGCGTGAACAAGAAAATAAAAAAAGTGATATTACACAATCTGCAGCATGGAGTGTGTTAATCAATGATCATGAAAAGATTCATGCTTTGGCGCAGGAATATGTTAATAAGAATGCTGAAAATGTAGCATCTACGCAACTTGAGGATATCGCAACGCAACTTGAACATGCTACGGTGAATATCTTTAAAAGTTTAGATGGTATCAAACGTGCCTACTGCAATACCAAAAAAGAGGGTCGTATTATCGAATTAACACGTGAAAAAAGAAAAATTCAGGCATAAGCCTGAATGATATTTAAAAAATAAAAAGGAGTGTAAAATTGATAATTTATAATATCTAAATATTAAATATTTTTTCATAACTCTTATATATGTAAAATATATTATAATCATTCTCCAAAAAATTTGAACTTGAAATCTGGAATTATGTTTATACCAACTATTGTTTTGATACTCTCTTTAGGCTGTTTAATTAAATTTTTTATAACTTTTTATAACATTTGTGTGTGTGATTACTTATGGATAAAAAATATCAACAAAGCAGTACAATGAAATTTAAAACATTTAATGCACTTGTTATTGTAAGTATTGTTGTCCCGGCTGTTTTCAGTTTGTATGTTTATAATCAATATGTAACAAAACAGATGCATGATGTAATTATAAATACAATACGTCAAACAGTTCATAAACTTACCCTGCAGGTAGATAATTATCTGAATAATCGTGTTGAAGGAAGTCTGGAAGAGATTTTAAAACGTACGAACAGTTCCAGTAAAGAGATTAAAGGACTTTATCTTTTTGATAATTTGGGTAATGTAATTTTAAAAGTAGATGAATCCTCTCAGAATCAGCATCTTTTACCTTCCAGCAGAAGTATTGCTGCGGATATGTTGAATGTAAAGAATATTACCGGTATCAGTCAGGTTTATACAAAAATTTATAAAAAAAGAGGTTCGGTACTTATACCATATACCTTATATGCCACATTAGATCATCAATATATTCAAAAAAGCATTAATCAAATCAAATATATACAATTTTTTGTTTCATTGCTATTGATTGCTCTTTTTGCTACCACATATTATTTTTTTTATCGCCTGGTACTCAAACCACTTTTGTTGTTGGATGCATATGTTCTTGGCAAAGTGAAAGATGTACCCCATTCACGTATTCAGGAGATAGAAGAACTCTCCCAAAGTGTTGAAAGACAGATCAAAACTTTAAATGAATTGGCATATCTTGATTCGTTAACTCAGGTACAAAACCGCAGAAGTATTGAACATTCACTTGATCTTGCTATTGCCAGTGCAAAAAGGGATAATAAGGTTTTTAGTATCGCATTGATTGATTTGGATAATTTTAAAACAATTAATGATACTTATGGGCATGATGCAGGAGATCTACTTTTGCTCAAGATGGTAGAACGCATCAAAAGACATTTGCGTGAAGTCGATCAGATCGGTAGATTGGGTGGTGATGAATTTTTAATTATCTTTCATAATGATGTGCATCCTGAAAATATTATACATGCGTTGAAACGTATTCGAAAACTTTTTGAAGAACCCTTGGTAATCAATGGTATAGCAATGGTTTCCACACTTTCTATAGGTGTGGTAACATATCCTGATGGGGGTCGCAACAAACAGGAGTTGCTAAAATGTGCAGATGAAGCTATGTATCGTGTCAAAAGACAGGGCGGTAACGGTATCATAGAAGAGCATATGGCAATGGCTGCAGTATCACTATAGGTTTTTTAAATATAAAATAATTCTCTTAAACATTTATCTCTCTGACTTAGTAACGTTGACAATGGAATACTAAACTTAGTATAATTATAGTACTACAATTGAAGGAGAGATATTATGGAAAAAGTAACACCACAAGACTTACTGAAAATGGGACTTGGCGCAATGTTTATAGCCAAAGAAAAGGTAGAAAAGCTGATTGATGAATCCATCAAACAGGGTGAAATCTCCAAAGATCAGGGAGAAGAGTTTTTAAGCAAGCTTAAAAAAGAGATCACCGACAAGTCTGAAGAAGCCGATAAAAAGATCAAAGAAGAGATTCATAAACAGCTTAAAGATCTGGGCGTGGCGACCAAAGAGGATATCGCTTCTTTACGGCGTGAAATCACCGCGTTGAAAAAAGTGATTGAAGAGAAAAAATAAGTTCATGATATGAAGGTATGGCGGACTTTCAAACAGATAGAGCGTTATCAGCAGATTGTATCCATACTGCTTAGAAACGGGTTTGACAATCTGGTCGTAGCGCTGGAAGTTGAAAAACATATTCACATACCTTTTACAAAACCAAATAAAGAGATCCTGCATCTTAGCCGCAGTGAGAGGATAAAAAAGACGGTAGAGGAGCTGGGACCTACATTTATCAAATTTGCACAAATTCTCTCTACCCGTCCTGATTTGATTCCTCTGGAGCTGGCAGATGCTTTCTCCAAACTTCAGGATGAAGTTTCGCCCATTCCCTTTTCGGAAATAGAACAGGTTTTTTTGGAGGAGTTCGGTAAGAAAAGCAGTGTTTTGTTCGATGGTGAACTCGAACTGGTTGCTTCCGCATCACTGGGACAGGTTTATAAAGCTACTCTTTTAAGCGGTGAAGAGGTTGCCGTAAAGGTGCAAAAGCCAAATATTACCCAGAAGATTGCTGCAGATATCGCCATAATGCGTCAGATCGCTTCATTTTTGAAAGAGCGCCTGAAAGAGTATGGCATAGATGATGCGGGGATGATTATCGATGAGTTTGAAAAAACAATCAAAAAAGAGCTTGATTTCAACATCGAAGCACTCAACCTCAAACGCTTTGCCAAGAACTTTACGGAAAATACAACTATCAAAGTTCCCAGACTTTATGAAGAGCTCACAACCCAGAGAGTACTTACAATGGAATATATCGAAGGGGTGAAGGTTTCAGATAAAAAAGCACTGGAAGCCGCAGGTATCGACCCTTCTCAAGTTGCAAAAAATGGTTTTGATCTGCTGTGTGAACAGATTTTTGTACATCGTTATTTTCATGCAGATCCCCATCCCGGTAATATCTTTGCTCTGGAAGATGGCAGACTCTCATTTATCGATTTTGGAATGATGGGACGCATTGGTGAGAGAGATCAGCGTTATTTTGTGGATATGATTTATTATATTGTCAAAAATGAAGAGGAAAAAGCGGCTTACAATCTTTTGAAACTGGCAAAAGTCAAAGATGAAAATATGAATATTGATGCTTTTTGCAAAGATATGGGCGATATTATTTCCACCTATTTTTACGGTTCTTTGAAAGATATCTCTATCCAGAATCTGCTGAATGATATGATTGCTTTGATGAGCAGATATCAGGTTTATTTTCGTGAAGATAACTATCTGCTGACCAAAGCGCTGATTACAATAGAAGGGGTGGGTAAGCAGCTTGATCCCTCTTTCAATGCTGCCGAAGAGATACGACCGTTTGTGCTGCGTTTTTATAAAAATAGTCGTTCACTGGGGGCTTTTATCGGAAAAGTAGGGGAAATTCCTAAAGATTTTTCCGATTTTGTATCCGATTTTCCAGATGATATCAAGTTTTTGGTGCAAAAGCTCAAAAATGGTAATTTTAAAATGGAGTTTGAGCATGTAGGACTGGAGGCACTGGAACACTCTATTGAGAAATCTTTTAACCGACTCTCTATTGCTATTATTATTGCGGCGGTATTGATTGGTTCTTCTTTGCTCTCTTTTGCCAAAATGCCGCCGCTTTTTTTTGGTATTCCTATCTTTGGATTGATTGGTTTTATGATTGCTTTACTGATGGGTGTGGTGTTGATTGTCTCCATATACAAAAGGGGTAAATTGTGAAGGGGATTGATAAAAACATTATCTATCTGGGATGGGTGAGTTATTTTACCGATATGGCATCGGCGATGATCAATCCGATACTGCCTATTTTTGTAGTGAGTGTTTTACATGAAGGGTATGACAAGCTGGGGTTTATTGTGGCGGTTGCGACTTTTATCTCCTATGCTTTGCGTCTGCTTTCCGGCTATATCAGTGACCGTTACGGGATTGTTAAACCTTTGGTAGTGAGTGGGTATCTGCTGTCGGCACTGAGTAAACCGCTTATTGCCTGGTCTCAGAGTTATAAAAGCGTTGCATTGCTCAGGGGAGTGGAGCGGCTTGGAAAAGGAGTGCGTTCGGCTCCAAAAGATTTGCTTATCAGTGTCTATGCGAGAAAAAAAGAGGAAGGCAGGACTTTTGGTTTTCACAAGACGATGGATATTGCCGGTGAATTGAGCGGGACACTTTTGATATTTGGATTGTTGTATTTTTTTGGGCAGAGTGAAGAGATGATACGAAATATCTTTATTGCTACGCTTATACCGGGATTGCTGGGGGTGATGATTGTTTCTTTTTTTGTCAAAGATGCACCCAAAAACAAAGAGGTGGGGTATAGTTTTAAAATTACCAAAGAGGATAAAAAAGTTGTCAAAATGCTTTCATTTTACTTCTTTTTTGTTCTTTTTATTTTCAGTGATGCTTTCTTTACGATGCGTGCAAAAACGGTAGGTTTTGAGACTTTTATCATACCTCTTTTATTTGTGGTATCTACGGCAACACAGACACTTATCAGCTATCCTGTCGGTAAACTGATTGACCGTATAGGCATAAAATGGGTCTTGGCTTTTGCTTATCTGAGTGGTGTAACGGCTCAGATTTTATTGCTGGAGGGAAGCCGTTTCTCTGTCTGGGGTGCGTATGCATTTTTGGGAATTTTTACCGTAACATCACTTAATGCCAACAGAGCATATATCGCGAGATACGCTTCCAATAAAGGGTCAGTGTACGGTGTATTTTATGCCGGTGTGGCGCTGTTTGGGGCAATAGGTGCTTTTGTCTGCGGATATATATGGGAATATATCGGTATGCATGAAGCACTGCTGCTTTCACTCGGCGGAACTGGAGTAGTTTTTTTATTGTATCTTATCCTGGGAGAAAATCATGATTTACAGAGATAGAAAAGATGCAGGCAGGTATCTTGCAGAAGCGTTGATGCACTACAAAGAGGAGCATCCTGTCGTTCTGGCGATTCCACGCGGAGGGGCAGAGCTGGGATTTGAAGTTGCCAAAGCACTGGATGCGGATTTTGATCTTTTGATTTCGCGAAAATTACCTTTCCCTGATAATCCTGAATCCGGTTTTGGTGCGATTGCAGAGGATGGATCGATCTATATCATCAAAGAAGCGGCATGGTATTTGAGTCAGACAATGGTTGAAAAGATTATTGAACAGCAGCAGCGTGAGATAGTGCGTCGTATCGAAAAGCTCAGGGGAGGGAGAGAACTTATCCCCATAAAAGGGCGGACAGTAATTTTGGTAGATGACGGTATTGCCATGGGATCGACGATGATGGCATCTATCTCCTGCTGTAAACATTTGGGTGCCAAAAAGATCATTGTTGCTGCACCTGTAACCAGTGTCAGAGTCAAAGCACAGTTAGCAGAGATAGTTGATGATGTAGTTATTTTGCAAACGCCGCCGGATTTTCATGCTGTAGCCTCAGTCTATGCTAACTGGTATGATGTGAGTGATGATGAGGTATTGGAGATCATGAAAGCATGGGCAAACTATAAAAAGCACCATGATGTTTGACTATCATGTCAGAACAAAACACTTTTCCCTGTTGATCCGTACACATCCAAACTATCTGGAGTGGGAGAAATAGCCGCTGGTTTTTAAAATGAGATTTATCATTTTGATGTGCGAAACTCGGCAGTAAAATTTTTATATCGTCTGGGATAGAAGAGGGTGTTGAAGTCTATTTTGAAGATAGCAGGCGGTGGCTACATAGCCCGTAAAAAGGCTATGTTATTTATGTTTTAAAATTGTTTAGTGTAGAGATTAACTCCCTTGAGGAGTGTTTCATGTGTTGGGTGGTTTCTTCTACTTTTTGTACATTTTGGTAATTGGTAGTGCTTAATGCTGTTATTTTATCAACATATGTTTCAAATGCACTCATACTTTTTGCTGATTGTGTGATGGTGGTGTTTGTATTTTCAATATTTGAAAAGACACTATCCATGCTTTTACTGATTTGATTCATGTTTTCCTGAACATTATCTGTGTTATGTATCAGTGTTTCAATATTTTTGATATTATGGTTCATTGTCTGACTTGCATCCAGAATTGCCTGAACAATAATACTGATAGTAGCATTGATATCGATCAGGGATTGTTGGGTTTTTTCTGCAAGTTTTCGTACTTCGTCCGCAACAACTGCAAAACCACGACCATGTTCTCCTGCTCTAGCAGCTTCAATAGCAGCATTAAGAGCCAAAAGATTTGTCTGATCTGCAATATCTCCGATGATGGAAAGTACTCCTTTTACCTGTTCTGCATCACTGCTGAGTGTGTTGAGTTTGTCTGCCAGATCATGTTCTATTTCTGCATTTGACTGAATTTGTGCTATTGTGCTGGTAATAACATCTTTTGCTTCCTCTACTTTCTCTTTTGCATATTGGGTTTGAACTTTTGTTTCATTTGCTTCATCCTGTGTTGCGAGAAGTGTTTGTTCCAATTCTCGGCTGCTTTTTACGATGGCATCTACAACACTGGTTTCCTGGTGGATATTTTTTGAAATATTTTCAAATGTATTTACAAGTTCTGTGGAAATATTTTCATTTTGTGAAGCACTATTTTTTGCATACTGTAAAGCTTCTTTGACCGAAAGTACCAGATGTTTCAGAGAGTGCTGAATTTCTCCGAATTCATCCTCGGATGTGATTGGAATATCCCTGGAAAACTCTTTTTCACTGGCAATATAATTGATAGTATCTTTAAGGTTTTTAATTCTCTGATCGATATCCCGAATCATAAAAAGTGCAAGCAGTGAAGTGAAAAGAATCACAAAAATACCCAGATAAACTGAATGCATCGAAGAAGTAGCCAGTGTTTCAATTTTTGCTGTAATTTCCTGTGCTATTTTATCGTCAATCTCTTTGAGGATATTTATCTTTTTAGTGATGGTGTTGAACCAATATTCTGAATCGATTCCAAAATTACCGATAGTTGCTTTTTGATCCGCGATAGCTCGGAGTTTGTTAGTCTCTTTTATAGATGGATCTTGCATCTTTTTATTGTAAAAATCTACAATATTTTTAGGGGAAATGTGTTCAAAAGTATCTAAATAGGCATCTTGTAATGAAACAAGTCTGATAAATTTTTTATAATATCCATCAGGAAAACTATTTTGTGCAAAAACACTTGAAAGAACAGCTCTTTCGATACCTGCACGTTCTTTGGCTTTAAGAAAAGCTGTATATCCTGCAAGCATTTTTGTGATTTCGTTGGATGGAGATTGTTTTGCTATTTCACTGACAGCATCTAGAAGAACATTGTTCAGTCCCGTATAATAAGAGACTGTATCTTTGAGTGAGTACTCTTGGTTGGTTACTTTCAATCTCTTTTTATCTAGTAAAGAGAGGGTATGCTTGATAGTGTTTAAGTGTTTTTGTAAAAGAGGGTAGTCAGTAAAATCAAAATTGTTTATGAGTGTTTCAAACTCTTTCCGTCTTTTATTTGTGGCACCTCTTTGTTTTGGTAACATATCTCTGAATCTTACGCCATGGCTGCCGATATAACCTGCACTCATACCACGCTCTTTTTGTGTTTCATGGATAAGAAGACTGATTTTTTTACTTAGATCAACAAGTTTTTGGGTATGCTCAAGTTCATTTTTAAAGTGTATATTTTGTATTGTTTGCTGTGTCGTAAAATAGATAAGTGCGATCAGTGGTACCAATGATAAAAGTAAAAGTTTTGTTTTTATAGAGAGTGTTTTCATCTTTTTTTGCCTGCCTTTTGTTTGATGATTCTTTAAAACTATATCGGTATTTATGTATTTTTGTTTAGTTCTTAATCTTGTATTAAAACAATGCAGACAAAAGAGTATAGAAGTCTTCATATGATAAAATATCTTTTGATACAGAAGAGAAAAGGGGATGCATCAGGTGCTTTTTGGCAAGATTGACTATATCAACCTGGCGCCTTTTCATACTTTTATCAAACGTTATATCAAAAATAGTCAACTTAAACAATCTATCGAATATAAAAAAAGTTATCCTTCCCGAATAAATAAGCTTTTTAAATCCCGCAAAATAGATGCTGCTTTTATTTCAAGTATCGAAAGTAAACGGGGAAATTTTCACTGTCTGGATGCGGGTATCGTTGCCCACAAAGAGATTAGAAGTGTTTTACTGAAAAAGGGCAGATTCCAAAAAGATTCTGAATCAGCCACTTCCAATGCTCTTGCAAAAGTTCTGGGGTTGGAAGGTGAGGTGATTATCGGAGATAAGGCACTGAAACTTTTTCTTGAAAATCCGGAACTATATACTGATCTTGCAGTTTCATGGTATAAACACTATAAACTTCCATTTGTATTTGCACGTTTTTGTGTCAATAAAAACCAATCCTATTATCGAAAATTGATAAAACATTTTTTACATACGGAAGTACATGTTCCTTACTATTTATTGCAACGATATGCCAAAAAACGAGATATTCCTCTGCGTGAGATTAAATCTTATTTGAAACTGGTAAATTACAATATTGACTACAGATCTAAAAGAAGTTTGCAAAAGTTTTTTCGTTCCTGATTGTGTTATAATAGTAAAAAAAAGTTATAAAAGTAATCTATATGAAAGAAAAAGTTGCAAAAATTCTGGGAAAACCGATTGAGCATTGTCAACTGATCACACAAAGCAGCTCTACTGCCATCTATAATTGTGACAATAAAATCGTCGCGAAAGTAGCAACCGATCCTTTTTTAGTGGAAAGTGAAGAGTTAATGTACGAGTATCTCAATGAAAACTCAACACTGCCTATTCCCAAAATCTTTAAACGTGAAGAAGAGATTTTGCTGAGTGAATTTATTCCTCATGATGAACTTGACCAAAAAGAAGCTGAAATAAATGCAGCACTTCATCTTGCCAATCTGCACCGTATCAGCTGGGAAGAGGGGTTTGGCTTTGTGGATGATACAGTAATAGGTCCCTATGTACAGCATAATCCACCGTATGACTCCTGGATTGAGTTTTTTAAACGGGAACGGCTGCTCGATTTTGCAACTAAGGCATTTGCAGAGGAACAGTTACCTGAAGAGACATATATGCGCTTGATTTCTCTGTGTGAAGAACTGGATAAATATCTGATTGAGCCGAAGCACTCTTCTTTATTGCACGGGGATGTCTGGAGTGGAAATGTTCTCATCCACCGTGGAGAGGTGGCGGCATTTATCGATCCTGCGCTCTACTATGGACATCATGAAGTTGATTTGGCGTTTATCATGATGTTCAATACCTTCGGAGATCACTTTTTTGAACATTACCGCAAACTCTACCCTATCGAAGATGATTTTGTAGAAGTGCGTGCCGATATTTACAATCTTTATCCTTATCTTGTGCATTTAAGGGCTTTTGGAGAAGGGTATTTGCCCTATATTGAACGGATATTGACAAAGTATGGATACTAACAATTTAGAGACACCTTATTACCTGATGGAAGAGGAGAAGCTGGAGAAGAATTTGCAGCTTCTGGATCGTATCCAAAAAGAGAGCGGGGCGAAGATACTGCTGGCACTCAAGGGATTTGCTTTCAGCGGTGGAATGGAGTTGGTAGCGAAATATCTGCATGGTTGTTGTGCCAGTGGACTTTATGAAGCAAAATATGCCAGAGATATGGTGGGTAAAGAGGTGCATACTTTCTCACCTGCTTTTAAAGAGAGTGAGATCGACGAGATCATCGCTTTGAGTCATCATGTTGTTTTCAACTCTTTTAGCCAGTGGCAAAAGTACAAAGAGAAAGCAATAGGCAATGTCTCCTGCGGACTACGTCTCAATCCGGAAGTCTCTGCTTCGCCTGCAGATATCTATAATCCCTGTGGTCTATATAGTCGGCTGGGGATTACCAAAAGAGAGTTCAGAGAAGATTTGCTGGAAGGGATAGAAGGGTTTCACTTTCATGCACTCTGTGAACAGGGTGCGGATGCACTGGAGATGGTACTTGAAGGGTTCGAAGTGAAGTTTGGCAAGTACATTTCAAGGATGAAGTGGATCAATTTTGGAGGAGGGCACCATATCACCAAAGAGGGGTATGATGTGGAAAAGTTGATCTATTTGATTCAAAAATTCAAAGAGAGGTACGATGTTGAGATTTACCTTGAACCCGGTGAAGCGGTAGGGTGGCAAACAGGTGTATTGGTTGCCTCTGTTTTGGATATCGTTCACAATGAGATCGATATTGCTATCCTGGATACCTCTGCCGAAGCGCATATGCCCGATACCATCATCATGCCTTACCGTGCCGAAGTCAGAGGTGCGGGAAAAGCGGGTGAAAAACCCTATACCTGTCGACTTGCCGGCAATACCTGTCTGGCGGGGGATATTATGGGGGATTATTCGTTCGATAAACCTTTAGAGATAGGGGATAAAATTATCTTCGAAGATCAGATCCACTATACCATCGTTAAAAATACTACTTTTAACGGTATCAAACTCCCCGATCTTGCGATTATGAGAAAAGATGGAAGTGTGGAGATAGTTAGGAAATTTGGTTACGAAGCGTATGCGGGGAGGAATTGATTA